>DATKWL010000266.1:0-12805 GCA_035529555.1 Dehalococcoidia bacterium
TTCAACTTTATGTCAACATCAGCCTCCAGGCGCAGCACATTTACGCCTTCTTCAGCGATGCTATCGGAAACCAAAATTTTCGGCTTCATATCAATACTCTCAGTCCCTATTTATGAGCGATCTTATAGCCCGCTTTAGGCAGAGCGTGGCGCAACTCTCTAATTACCTCATCTATCTCAGAATCCGTAACGAAGCCAAGGTGACCGATACGGAATATCTTGCCTGCCAGCGTGCTCTGGCCTCCGGAGAGGACTATGCCATGTTCGTCTCTCATAATTTCCGTAATCTTCTTGCCATCCACGCCGGGCGGTGCATTGACTGCGGTAACCGTATTCGAGGCGACCTTCTCTTCAGCATAAAGCGTCAACCCCAGAGATTTCACCCCTTCCCTTGCCTTGTGACCCAAACGCGCGTGCCGAGCAAAGATATTGGAAAGCCCCTCCTCCAGCATCAACGGCAGGGCAACTTCAAGGGCATAGAAGATAGAAACCGCCGGCGTCCAAGGAGTCTGGTTCTTCTGCAGAAAATCCCTGGCCTGGGCGAAGTCCCAGTAGAAACGCGGCATTTTGGCTACTTTGTGTGCCTGCCAGGCACGTTCGCTTGCGCTTATGAAAGCCAGGCCGGGAGGCACCATCCAGCCCTTTTGCGAGCCTGTGACCACCACATCACATCCCCACTTATCTACTGGAAGGTCTATGCAGCCCAGGCTGCTGATAGCGTCCACCAGCAGCAGCTTATCGTACTTCCTGACTACGGATGCGATAGCGCCTAAATCATTGGTCACACCCGTGGAGGTCTCGTTATGGGTGACCAGCACTGCTTTGATTTTGTCGTCGGCCTTGAGAGCCTTATCTGCCCCGTCGGGCTCAACAGCCTTTCCCCACTCGAATTTCACCCGGGTCACCTCAGCCCCGAACCGTTCGGCAATGGTAGCATACCTGTCGCCGAAAACACCGTTGGACAGCGAGAGCACCTTATCACCGGGTGACAGGGTATTAGCAATAGAAGCCTCCATGCCCCCGGTGCCCGAGGAGGTGAGGATGAATACATCGCCTTTGGTCTGGAACAGGTCTTTGAGCCTCGCGGTAATGCGGACCATCATCTCACCGAACTCCTTACCGCGATGGTTAATCATCTGCTTGCTCATGGCATGGAGCACTTTTTCAGGGCACGGGGTCGGGCCTGGAATACGCAAACTCATCGGGTTCCCTCCTTAAGACATTAGAATAAAATATACCCTAAAGGATGTAAGGGGTCAAGGAGCTACCACAACACTTTTTACCAATGTTTTGAGGTTGAAATCACGTTTGAGGATTGCATAGATTTATTTTTCCTGCTAGAATCAGGCTAACACGGAGCTTGTTGTGATTAATTCCCCGGTCCTTGTTCTCAATCAGAATTACGAGCCGCTGGATGTTTGCAGGGCGAGGCGAGCCGTTGTGCTGATATGGCGAGGCAAAGCTGAGATGATAGAGAAAAACTCTGGCATGCTCAGCAGCGCCTCTATGACCGTCCCTCTCCCCTCAGTGATCCGCCTCGTTTACATGATTAAGCGTCCTCGAACACAAAGAAAGCTAAGCCGCCGCGAAGTTTTTATGCGAGACAATTTCACCTGTCAGTACTGCGGCAAGCAGACCAGAGAACTCACCATAGACCATGTTGTCCCGCGCCGTCTCGGTGGCATACATACCTGGGGCAATGTCGTAAGCGCCTGCAAGTCTTGCAACCAGCGCAAAGCAGGTCGTTCGCCTAAGGTAGCAGGCATGGAGCTTCTCCGACACCCGACAACTCCGCCCATGGTCGGCTATCATATTGTGTACCATCGCTTCGATGAGCACCCCGAATGGCTCAAATACATACCCCTGGGTAACTAAAGTTAACTTGACAATAGTACTAAAGTTGTTCTAGAATAAAATATGCCTAGCGATCCTTCTCAGAAGGACGGTAAGGCAAGGGCGCACCTTTCAAGACACAAAGTCGCTTGGATCGGCCACGACCGAGACGGCAATATAGAGTAAGAAATCTCTTAAAAGCCTTCTTGGACAGTGTCCGAGAAGGCTTTTTTTATTTCTCTCTCCAGAGAGGTGCAGAATGAAGCCTAAAATCGGTTTCATAGGTGCCGGCACAGTAGGCACAGCGCTGGCAATAAGGCTGCACGAACAGGGCTATCCAGTAGTAGCAGTTGCCAGTCGCAGCAAATCTTCAGCAGACAGATTGGCTGAAAAAGTCCCTGGCTGCAAGTCCTGTGACTGCAAGCAGTCTGTCGCCGATGCCGCTGAGCTTGTGTTAATCACCACCCCCGACGATGCCATTGTCCAGGTAGCCGCTGAGCTTAGATGGCACAAGGGACAGAGCGTGATTCACTGCAGCGGCGCTCACTCTTTAGACATTCTAGGACCTGTAAAAGAATTCCATTCTCACCCCGGCGCTTTCCACCCCCTGCAAACCTTCGCCAATGTTAGCCATGCGGTACAGAACATCCCAGGTACCACATTCGCCCTGGAAGCCGATGGGGATCTGCTGGAAACATTAAAACAGATGGCCACTGACCTTGAGGGTAACTGGGTGCAACTCAAAGCTGGCGATAAGGTGCTCTATCACGCTGCCGCGGTAATCGCCTGCAATTACCTGGTTACCTTGATGAAAATGTCTACCGACCTGTGGCGAGCTTTCGGGGTCTCTAGGCCCGAGGCAATCCGAGCTCTATTGCCACTGCTTCGTGGCACCCTGAACAATCTTGAGAATATAGGTTTACCCAACTGTCTCACCGGGCCCATAGCGCGCGGTGACTTGGGAACTATAGAAAAACATCTTGAGGCGCTGGATAAAGTAGCGCCATCGTTGCTTTCAACCTACAAAGAGCTGGGCCTTCAGACAATCCCCATAGCTTTAAGTAAAGGGAAGATAGACAAGGAAAGAGCTGAAGAGCTGCTCAGACTTCTGGAAAAGACGGTGCAGGAGGCTTTGATATGAGAACGATGCTGAAGGGTAAAATCCACCGAGCTACCGTAACGGAAGCCAACATTGACTACGAGGGCAGCATCACCATAGACAAAGACCTCATGGAGAAAGCGGACATCCTGCCCTACGAGCAGGTCCATGTCCTCGATATAAACAACGGCGTCAGACTGGTGACCTATGCTATCGAAGGAGAACGCGGCTCAGGCGTGATATGTATGAACGGCGCAGCCGCCAAACTGGTCTCCAAAGGGGACTTGGTCATCATTATCTCATACTGCACTGTTTCCGAATTTGAAGCGCACAGCATCGTCCCCAAACTGGTCTACGTTGACAAGAATAATAGAATCGTAGAGAAACAGAAACAAGTCTGTTCATCAGCCAAGACATAACATGTCGTCTATCAGAACAGTCCAAAGCTGTTGTGGAGAGAAGGTCGCGATGAGAGTTACCATCACCCAGATAAAAGAGATGAAGCAAAAAGGCGAAAAAATTTCTATGCTCACAGCCTACGATTACTCTACTGCCAAGCTTATTGACGAAGCGGGAATCCCCCTCATACTGGTCGGCGACAGCCTGGGCATGGTGGTCTTAGGATACGGGTCGACCATCCCAGTGACCATGGACGAGATGATTCATCACACCAAAGCAGTAGTCAGAGGCGCCACCAAGGCGCTCATAGTGGGCGACATGCCCTTCATGACCTACCAGGTCTCCATAGAGGATGCCCTGCGCAATGCTGCCCGATTCATGCAGGAGGGTGGAGCGCAGGCGGTAAAACTTGAGGGCGGCGAGGTCATGGCAGAGACAGTAAAGAAGATTGTCTCTTATGGCATCCCCGTTATGGGACACATCGGTCTAACCCCTCAATCGGTACATCAACTCGGTGGGTTCAAGGTGGTGGGCAAGACTTCTGAAGCAGCGATTCGTATGCTCAACGATGCCATAGCCCTCGACGAGGCCGGCGCATTCGCCATTGTGCTGGAGTGCGTGCCAGAGCCGCTGTCGAAACTTATCACCGAGAAGGTCAGCGCGCCTACCATCGGTATCGGCGCTGGTAAGTACTGCGATGGCCAGGTGCAGGTAATAAGCGACCTCCTGGGACTCTACACCGATTTCGTCCCCAAACATGCCAAACAGTACGCCCGTTTGTTTGAGATTATTAAGAAGGCGACTGCCGATTATATGGCGGAAGTTAAGGCAGGAACCTTCCCCACCGAGAAACAGAGCTACCCTATGGACGAGAGCATTCTCTCAGAACTCGCGAAATCCAAGCGAAAAGCTAAATAGCGGATGAAAGTAGTTAAAACTATCGCGGGTATGAAGAAAGCCCGGCACAGGCTCAGAGGCTCTGTAGGGTTTGTTCCCACCATGGGCTACCTTCACGAGGGACATCTGGAACTGGCACGACGCTCCCGAGACGAGAACCGCTACACAGTAGTAAGCATATTCGTTAATCCCAGTCAGTTCGGCCCCAAGGACGATTTCGCTAAATATCCCCGCGACACAGAGCGAGACCTTGCTATGCTCAAGGAAGAAAAGGTGAATATAGTCTTCATGCCAGGTGCCGAAGAAATGTACCCTCCGCGCTACAGCACTTGGGTAGATGTAGAGAAAGTCAGCGAGCGGCTGGAGGGTGCAACACGGCCCGGCCATTTTCGCGGGGTGTCCACAGTAGTCAGCAAGCTGTTCAATATCGTCGAGCCCACCAGAGCATACTTCGGGCAAAAGGACGCCCAGCAACTGGTGGTGATTAAGAAGATGGTGACCGACCTCAACATGAATCTTGAGGTCATTGCTGTGCCCACGGTCAGGGAACCCGACGGGCTAGCCATGAGCAGCCGCAATGTTTATCTCAATCCCAGGGAAAAAGAGGCAGCCCTGATACTTGCCAAATCGCTTTCGCTTGCCCGGAAGCTCTGGGGCAAGGGCGAAAGAAACGCCGATGTAATCCGCAGAGAGATGATTTCGCTTATCGAAACAGAACACCTGAGCGCTATCGATTATGTAAGTGTTGCCGACACCGAGACGCTGGAGGAGCTTGCTAAAATAGACCGGCCGGCAGTGATTTCGATGGCGGTCAGAATAGGCAAAACCCGTCTTATCGACAATATTTTACTGGCGAGCTAAATATCCGGTTTCTAACCGGATATTTTATATGGGGGGTGGGGAGATAGGTCTCCCCACCCCCCTTTTTGGTGGTAATAACTAATACTGGGTCAAAACCATGATAACGAAATAAACCGTTATGATAATAAATCCCAGTGGGAGCCCTATCTTCGCCCATTCATTCATACTTATCTTAAGCCTGCCTGCCGCCACTATATTGGGGATATTCCCCGGTATGAGCATACCACCTGCAACAAGCAGTGCCATTGTGGCGCTGATAATCTGGGATTTTGTAAGAGTAGGACCTATCTCCACAGCAGTAAGCGTAGCATTATCCAGAACAGCAGAGATAATGTTAATCCAGTAAAGCCCCCAGGATGGAATATTTTCCAGATACCATATTATTAAAGGCTTCAACCCTTCTCCAAGCAAAATGAGGGCGGCTATGAAGATATATACTTCCACCGCCCTCATGATGGTGCCCCTCAATGTTTCGTAGTGTTCAGGTGCATGGACATGAGTTTTAATCGACAGCTTTCCACCGAGGTAGATTGCCCCAAACACAGCTATTGCTACAACGCCAGGTATTACATATATTCCAAAGGTGCGCAGTAGGAAAAGGAAGCCGGCATTATATGGCGGGCCACTCAATTTATGAACCAGGATAGTCGATAACGGTTCGCCCAATGGAGTTAAGGCAGCACCCAGACCGACAGCGAAACAGGTGACAACAGTCATCTTTATCTTGTCACTCCTCGAAAAGGGGAGTATCGCTATAACTTCAGCTAAAAGGACGGCTGTAACTATAACTGAGACAATGCTTGATATCAGACCCAGTATGACAATGAACAGGAAAATAAAGAGCCTGGGTCTAAGCTTATCGGACACAAAAAGAACAGCGTCGCAGAAAGGTCTATTGAAATAGTACATCAGCAGGCCAAATACGAGGACTACCTGGAAGATGCCGATAGGTATTGACCCGATCTGTACAGGGGCTCGGAGAGCTTCTGTTAGCAGTTCCCAATTCCAGAGGCCGGAAACGCTTACAGCAGCTATTCCCATAATCAGGAAAAAGGCCTCTAGATTTTCTTCTACTCTCTTTACTTTGAAAGGAAGGATTAGCACCAATAATGTGATAATGACTAACCCTATTACCATGTACAGGACAGGGTTTTCCGGTATATGCTCCAAAATGTGCTCCTATATAGCTCCAAAGCAGAAATTATAAGATATATAAGCTGCACAGGCAACATTAACTCAGGACAATTTTGCACGATTCTGATTATCAGATTTACAACTCTTTAGTATCCTTAAACCTATCTCTGAATCTGGCTGCTTTAGTTACATTGTGTTAAACTAATATGAATGTAAGGAGATTAATCTTGAGAATACTGGTCACCAACGACGATGGCATCGCTGCCCGTGGCCTCTGGGCACTTGTTCGGGAACTAAGAAGGGTGGCGGAGGTAGTTGTGGTCGCACCTGACCGCGACCAGAGTGGCATAGGCACAGCGGTTACCCTTCATCATCCAGTGAGGGTAAGCCCCGTCCCACCAGAGGTTACCAGGGTCGAGTCATATGCTGTGGAAGGCACACCCGCCGATACTGTCATCCTGGCACTGAAGACCCTGCTTAAAGATAAAAAGATTGACATGGTCTTCTCCGGCATCAACGAAGGCTCAAACCTGGGAAATGATGTGTTAATCTCAGGGACAGTAAGCGCTGCCCTACAGGGTTACTTCTACGGCCTTCCCTCTGTTGCCATCTCAGTAGGCGCAATCAGGAAAGTACACTTCGATGTCGCTGCCAGGTTCGCCGCTCTGATAGCCCAACAGGTTGCCGCCGGCGACATGTCACAGAAGTTTCTGCTTAACATCAATTTGCCCAATTTGCCTCTGACCAAGATTAACGGCGTGGAAGTAACACGCCTCGGTGAACGCAGCTATATGGACAACATCAAAGCCGGCCACGATGGCAAGAGGAAATATTACTGGATTGTGCGTGGTAAACCTGACTGGATAGAGGTGAAAGGCACAGACATCTGGGCACTGGGGCAGAATAAAATCTCAATCACACCGCTTCAAAGCGACCTGAGCAGTCAGGGGCAGCTTGAGCCACTGGGGAAAACAATTACTGCCCTGTTTCAGGTTCTGAAACAGGGCAGCCCAGCCAAACGCAGTAAATCAAAGTAAGCAGCTTCTTCTAGCCCAGAGGACGCAGCTTGCTTTTCGCTGCCGCTATATGGTTCTCAAGAATAGCGCCCTGAGCCGCCGCCAGCTTGGCAATAGGTATTCTGAAGGGACTGCAACTCACGGAATCCACACCGATGCTGTGGAAAAACATTATAGAGCGCGGCTCTCCCCCATGCTCTCCGCAGACTCCGATACTCAAATCTTTCTTCTCACGCCTGGCCCAGGTGATGGCAGTCTCCATTAGCCTGCCCACTCCCTTTGCATCCAGAATCAAGAACGGATTATCCTGAAGAATGCCTGCATCGAGATAGGTGGACAGGAATTTCTTCTCTACATCCTCCCTGCTGAAGGAGAATACGGCCTGGGTAAGGTCATTTGTGCCGAATGAGAAGAAATCGGCCACCTGAGCCAGCCTGCCAGCCCTCATGCAGGCACGCACAGTCTCCATCATTACCCCAAGCTTCAGGCCCTTTTCTTTAACCATCTTTTTCACCCACAGAAGCTCCTGGAGGGTGATTACCTGAGGCACCATGATAGAGACATCCGCCTTCACCTCAGCGCGCGCCTCGGCGATGGCGTCTATTTGCATCTGGTAAATCTCTGGGGAAGTAACAGCCAGCCTCACACCCCTGTGCCCCAGCATCGGATTTGTCTCCTCCAGCTCTTGAATTCGCTGCTTCATAGCATGGTCTGCTGTCTCAGGCGGCAGGAACTCATGAAGCGGCAGGTCGAGGAGACGGATTATGATTGGCATTCCCTGCAGCTCTTTAAAGATGGCAATGAAATCCTCTTTCTGAAGTTTGCGCAAAACAGTCAAAGCCTCAGCCTTTTGCTCCTTCGTCTCAGCCAGAATAAACCGCCTGATAGCTGCCAGACGCTCCGGGCCATTGAACTGGCGTTCGGTGCGGCAGAGTCCGATACCCTCAGCACCGAACTTCTTGGCGTATGCTATAGCATCAGCCGTATCCGCATTGGCTTTGACTTTCAGTTGCCTGAAGGTGTCAGCCCAGGTGAGCAAATCAGCAAGCTCGGGACCGCCTTCGGCCTCCACCATAGGCAGAGTACCAAGATACACTTTGCCTGTGTTTCCATCTATGGTGATGATATCGCCCTTCTTAACTACATGGGAGTTAACCCGGAATGTCTCCGCATGCAGGTCTATTTTCACCTCTTCGGCACCGCAAATACAGGGTTTGCCCATAGCACGGGTCACTATGGCTGCGTGCGAAGTGAGGCCTCCGCGGGATGTTAACACGCCCATAGCAGCGGAGACGCCGAGGATATCGTCGGGGCTGGTCTCAGGTCTCACCAGTATCACGCGCTCGTTTCTCTTCATAGCCGCCACGGCATCCAGGGGATGAAATACAACTGCCCCGCAGGTTGCGCCAGGCGCAGCGCCCAGTCCCTTGGCTATGGATTTATATTTCTCAGGATGCTCGATACGTCTGTGCAGGAACGACCTTACATCTTCAGCGGATACCCGCAGCAGGGCTTCCTCGCGGGAGATATAACCCTCTTTAGCCATATCTACAGCGATTTTTACCGAGGCCTGGCCGCTGCGTTTGCCCGACCTGGTTTGGAGGATATACAGCTTGCCCGATTCGATGGTAAATTCCACATCCTGCATATCGCGGAAATGGTTTTCCAGAATGCCAGCTACCCCCTCAAGTTGCGCATACATATCCGGCATCTGCGACTGCAAAGCGCTAATAGGCTGAGGCGTCCGGCGCCCCGAGACTAAATCTTCGCCCTTAGCGCCACTGATATATTCGCCAAAAAGCACTTTTTCCCCGGTGCTGGGATTTCTGGTAAACAGCACACCAGTGCCAGACCTTTCGCCCAGGTCACCAAAGACCATTGTCTGGATTATGACAGCCGTGCCCATATCCGCAGAAATGCGGTTGAGGCGACGATACTCAATCGCCCTGGGATTGTTCCAGGACTCGAAGACCTTTTTAACAGCAGATATAACATCAGCCTTACCTTTGACGTCGAGCACTGTATCCATCATTCCCGGCATAGATGCCGCTGCCGAAGAACGGACAGATACGGCAAGACCATCGCCCAGTTTCTTGCCTGTGCGCTGCTCCAGAGTATCCAGAGCCTGATTGATTTCTTCAACCGGTATCTTCCCGGTACGTTTGTACTCATTAAAGGCATCTACAGACACCACGAAGCCAGAAGGCACTGGCAGTCTCAGCTTGGTCATAGCCACCAGATTGGCTCCTTTGTTGCCCAGAAGACTCTTATCATCCCAGGCACCCGTAAAGTGATAGATTGTTGACATTGATAACACCTCCGCCTCTTTAACTGAACTCATATCCCTGCCTCCTGGAGGTTTCCCTCCCACTAGATTTCGATGCCTCTCATTACCATATATTGTTCAATAGCTCCCCGAGCTAGCTTTTAGCACGTCCAGCACGAGACTCCTCAATGGCCGGAACATACAACCGGTCGGCATATTCTTTAACCATCCGCCTCGCGCAAAACTGCGGAACAACAGTGCGAATCGCCTCTTTCATAACACGTACCCAGCCATGAGGGATACCGCTGCGATCCCGGTCATAATAAATAGGTACCAATTCCTCTTCTATAAGACGATACAGAGCCTCCGCATCAGCACTATCCTCCTCCTCTGGCTTACACGATCTGGGGCCATCTCCTATCGCCCAGCCGTTGTTATCTTTGTATCCTTCATCCCACCAGCCATCCCGAACGCTGAGATGAGGGACTCCGTTGAGCGAAGCCTTCATGCCGCTGGTTCCAGAGGCCTCATTCAGACGGCGCGGCACATTCAACCACACATCTACCCCCTGTACAAGGTAGCGCGACATGTGCATGTCATAATCTTCCACAAAGGCTATCCGCCCCTGGAACAAACGGTCTGTGGCTAAACGGTACACATGCTGTAACAGACACTTGGATGGAAAATCGGCGGGGTGAGACTTGCCGGCAAATACTATCTGAAGCGGCCGCCAGCGGTCTTTCACTATCCTCTTCAGGCGTTCGATATCCTGGAAAATCAGGGCAGGGCGCTTATACTCGGCAAAACGTCGCACAAACCCGATAGTAAGCACCTCCGGATGGAGCAACGCGCCCATGGCAAGCACCTGTTGAGGCATAACCTCAGCCTCAGCCCAACGCTGCTGAGCCCAGCCCAGCATAGCTCCCTTGAGCTTGCGTTTCAGAAGCTGATGAGTCGCCCATATCTCCTCATCCGGAATATCCATTATCCGCTCCCAGAGCTTCGGGTCATCCTGTCTCTTCAACCAGTCAGAACCCAGATATTTTTCGTAGAGGCGCGCCATCTCCGATGCAATCCAGGTGGGCATGTGAACACCGTTGGTTATATAAGAAATAGGGACTTCTTCCTCCCTGGACTCAGGCCACAGCACATGCCACATCTTTCGTGAGGCTGTACCATGAAGTTGACTTACAGCGTTGCAGCGCTCAGCCATGGTCAGGGCAAGCACAGTCATGTTGAAAGACTCGTTATTGGTGCCATTTTGCTGGCCTAAATCCAGAAACGCCTCACGGTTTAGCCCCAGACAACCCCAGTAGTTGCAGAAGTATTTATCCATAAGCTGAACAGAGAAAACATCGTGACCTGCAGGTACAGGCGTATGAGTTGTGAAAATTGTGGTAGCCCTTACTTTTTCCACGGCTTCATCAAACTTTACTCCCGCTTCCACCTCCTCCCTAACCCGCTCCAGCATCATAAAAGCTGCGTGTCCTTCGTTAGCGTGCCAGATAGACGGATTGATGTTTAAAGCCCTGAGAACACGGGCCCCGCCGATACCCAGAATTATCTCCTGCTGGATACGCAACTCCCTGTCAGCTATGTACAGGCGTGCCGAGAGCTGGCGGTCCTGAGGAGAATTCTCCTCAACATTAGTGTCCAGCAAATATATGATGGTACGCCCTACCTGGATTTGCCAGGCCCCGATGCTTACCGGGCGATTTTCCAACTGTACTTCAGCAAGAGTTCTGCCCCACTGCGATGCGAAAACCGGAGTTATAGGAGTTTCGCTGAAATCCAATTGTTTGTATATTTCCTCCTGCCATCCATCTGCAGAAATACGCTGATGGAAATATCCCTGTGGATACATAAATCCTATGCCCACCATGGGCAACCCCAGGTCGCTGGCTTCCTTGCAAATATCTCCAGCCAGGACTCCCAGTCCCCCTGCGTAAATAGGAATCGAGTTATGTATAGCGAATTCCATGGAGAAATATGCTGAAGGTCCGGGCAATATATTCGGGTATTTGCCCGTAAACCAGGTATCCTGAGTAGATATGTCGGAATCAAAGGCTGCCATAACGGAATCATATAAAGCAATGAAAGCAGGGTCGCTGGCAGCAGCCTGCAACTTATCCGGGTTGATATCTCTCAGTTGTTTGACCGGATTATGCCCACTTATAACCCACAGCGGATAATCCAGCGCCCTGAACAGCTCGCGCGCTTTGGGATGCCAGCTCCACCACATGTTATGAGCTAGTTCATCCAGCCTATCTATGCGCTTGGGCAGCTTAGTTTTTGTAGTCTGTTTTAACATTCGCTCGTCTCCAGTCTCCTAACATGTCCAACGAAGCTATTTGCCTATATACCTCTTGACTAGATCCTTAGTTCCGGTTACATTCAACTTCTCGAAAAGCAGAGAGAAGCGACTCTCAAGCTCCTCTCTTATTCCTTTGATGGCACTTTCAGGGATGTTCCACATCTCTTTCTTGAAATCTCCAAATGACTTCTTGCGGGTCTTGTACAGAAATTGTTCGTCGGTCTCGTCCTGCTTTTTTTCATTGGAGTATTTCTCGAAAAGACCTTTATTGATACGATCCAATAATTCTTGGGGGAAATATTTGCTTTCATAGATAATGTTCTGAAATCCTGTAGCCAGATGAACCTCGGCAGTTCCAATCTCCGGGAAGTGATGAAAAGCCTCATCAGGAAGCGTGGAGGCGCCGTGCTGCACTGCCCCGGACATTCCATACTCCTCGCGAGCCAGTTTAGATAGTTCTTTCAGGGTTTTGAAATCGATTTCGACATTTGCAATCGAGCCGTCCGGCAACACCACTCCACCGTGGGTGGTACCGGTCTGCACGCTGATTTTGGAAATACCTTTTATGTTCGACCCCAGCATCTTGAGGTATCCCTTCATGAAAGACCTGAGGTCTTCTACGGTGCTGTTTCTCTTCCCCACCTCCCCGATCTCCCCACCAACTGAAATTGTTATCCCCCTGGGTTCGATACCCCTAACGAACTTCGTCATCTCAGCAGTAACCAGGCAGTTTTTCTCCTGTTGTTCTTCGAGTGTCTTTTTACTCAAATCCACAAGGGTCGAGGCATCTATATCGATATTCAAAAATCCGGCAGCCACCGACTCCCGAATCAGTTCTTTAATTGCGTTAAGTTCTTTCTCCGGCTCCGAGCTATACTTGGCCTGGTTCACCTGATAATGGTCGCCTTGAATGAAAACAGGGCCTTCGAATCCCTCTCGTATTGCAGCAGCAAGCACACAGGCTGCATACTCGCCGGGCCTCTGATT
>DATKWL010000267.1:0-7000 GCA_035529555.1 Dehalococcoidia bacterium
CTGATTAAGATACCCACCATAGGCCCAAAGATCGCCGAGAGTGTGGCAGCCTTTTTCAGACAAAAGTCCAATCGAGATGTTATAAGAAGGCTGAAAGACAAAAGAGTGACAATGAAGGCAGAACCAGCCAAACCCTCTGAACTGCCACTGGCGGGCAAGGAATTCGTAGTCACAGGTAAGCTGGAATCATTTACCAGAAGCGACGCCGAGGCAAAGATAAAAGAGCTTGGCGGGGTTGTGGGAAGCTCAGTTAGCAAGAAAACAACCCACCTCGTGGTTGGAGAAGACCCCGGCTCCAAGCTCGACCGCGCCCGACAACTTGACACCAAAATCTTGGACGAAAAGCAGTTTCTAAAGATGCTAGAGGAAAAGAAATAGGTCTCTCCATAACTCCCCCTTTTCCAAAGGGGGATACAGGGGGATTACTGAACTCATTGGTCTCGTTTAGGATTTGGAAATTGGGATTTAGAGCTTTTTTTGGGGGTGTCCCCCAATTCTCTGAAGTCCCCCGAGAATGGGGGATTTAGGGCGTTGAAAAGTTTGATAAAAGACAATCGAGAAATTCAACTATGAAACTGATTGTGGGACTAGGTAATCCGGGCCGTGGTTATGTCAACAATAGGCACAACGTAGGTTTTAAGTGCGTTGACCTTTTTGCCCGCGAGCACGGCATCTCGCTGACGCAACGCGGAGCTCGCAGCAAACTAGGTACCGGAGAAGTAGCGAACATCAGGATTGTACTGGCCAAACCCCAGACCTTCATGAACCTGAGCGGTGAGGCAGTGGCGGCGTTGATGCGCCGCTATAAGCTTTCCACAGAGGATATCGTAGTTGTTTATGATGACCTTGACCTCCCCTTAGGTAAGGTTAGGATACGCGAGAAAGGAAGCTCCGGGGGACACAAAGGGGTAAAATCCATAATCGAACGCGTGGGCAGCCAGAACTTCCTCCGTATCCGAATAGGTATCGCCCCGGTTGAAGAGGATGCAGATGCCTCGTCACCGATAGCAGATGCCGTAGAGCATGTCCTCAGCGATTTCACCTCCGAAGAAAAGGCGGTAATGAAAGAGGTCTACTCCAGAGCCGTTGCCGCCATACACTGCCTGCTCACCGAGGGCATCGCGGCAGCGATGAACAAATATAACTGACGAGCTTCTAAATACTCCTCAGTTCTTCGGGGTAAAGGTCGCTGAAAACCGATTGGTTGATTAAAATATATAGGGGCATCCGTCTCTTAAGGACTGTACACCGAAGACATAAGGTATGAGCCATTTCAAGAAGCGGGCAAGGTTATTTCTTCACGACCAATTTTTTCACAGCTTGCCCCAGACCATCAAGGGTAAGTTCAAACATGGGGAAGAGCTTCCCTGTCATTTGAATAGTGGGGTGATTCCAGGAGTATTGCGTATCCGGGTTCAGCCAGACACTGTGAGTAAAATGTTCGGCAATTCGCTTAAGCCAGATTATCCCCGGGGTGTCATTACGCTGGTAGTAATAGATTGCCCCATACCTGTCTGTTAGCTCCTGGATAGCCATGCTGGCATCTCCTACCAATACCACTTTATAGTCACGTTCCAGGGTGCGCAGAAGATGCTCAGTGCTTATTGCCTCTCGTCTCTCAATATCCCGGTAAAGGTTTTCGTATATGCAATTATGAAAAAAGAAATACTGGAAATCCTTGAAATGACTGCTGGAGTGAGCGGCTGAGAAAAGCTGACTGCATAGCTGGGCGAAAGGTTCCATAGACCCGCCAACATCCATTAGCAGGAGCAATTTGACCGCATTCTTTCTGCTTCGCGTCCACACCAGCTCAATATCACCGGCATTCTTGCAAGTAGCCTGAATGGTTTTATCCAGGTCCAACTCATCCTCGGGACCGATTCGGTTGAGCTCTCGCAGCCCTCTTAGAGCCATCTTAATCTGGCGGATATCGAGGGTCAGGTCACTGCGATAGTTTTGGAATCTCCTCTCCTGAGCAATTTGCATGGCATGTCTGCCTCCCGATTGACCGCCTATTCTGATCCCAGCGGGATTAGATCCGGAATGCCCGAAGGGAGCGGTGCCCCCTCGACCGATCCAGTAATCGCCGCCATCATGCTGCTCAGTCTGTTCCTTAAGCCTCTTTTCCAGCTCCCGCATCAACTCGTCAAGGTCCATACTATCAAATAGGGCTCGCTCTGCCTCAGTAAGGGTCGTCCGGTTAATGGGGTCTTTGAGCCATTCCAGTATCTGCTCTGAAATATCTGCCGGGCCTTCTATCCCCTTAAAATACTCTTGAAAGGCAACATCGTAATGGTCATAATGGGCTTCGCTTTTTACCAGTATCGCTCTCGCCAGATAATAGAACTCATCCAGGTTAGTGATGCAATTCCCGTTAAGAGCTTCCATAAGAGTCATCCACTCGGTAACGGAAACGGGCACCTTTCTTTTCCTGAGGGTATAGAAGAAATCGGTGAACATGTTTATCTACCGCCGATTATCATAAGTATCGCCGTACCTGGACGAGCGGGTTTTCGCAAAGTAATTGTAATCCGGCTCCTTCTTCAGCAGAGTGCCGATAAAGGGAATCTCCGAAGATATTTTCTCGTCGGCCAGACCACCGGCGATAAGAGCCCGAATCCAATCTATCAACTCGCTGGTTGATGGCTTCTTTCGGAACTGGTCGATCTGCCTCAGCGAGTAAAATGTCCTCAGGGCTTCCTGAAGGAGGTTATTCTTAATATCGGGGAAGTGCACCTTGACTATTTCCTCCATCAGCTTAGAGTCAGGGAACTCAATGTAGTGGAATATACAGCGCCGCAGGAAAGCATCGGGAAGCTCTTTCTCAGCATTGCTCGTGATGACTGCTATAGGCCGGTGAATGGCTTTAATGGTCTCATTAGTCTCCGGAATATAAAAGCTCATTTCATCCAATTCATTGAGAAGGTCATTGGGAAACTCAATGTCAGCCTTATCTACCTCGTCGATGAGAAGCACTACCTGTTCAGGGGCAGCGAAGGCTTGTCCCAATTTGCCCAACTTTATATATTGCTTGATGTCAGAGACATCCCTGTCGCCAAAGCGGCTATCGTTAAGCCTCTGCACAGTATCATAGACATACAGTCCCTCTTGAGCCTTCGTGGTTGATTTTATGTTCCAGATGATCAGCTTTTTCTTCAGGCCCTTAGCGATACTGTGAGCAAGCAGGGTTTTCCCTGTCCCGGGCTCTCCCCGGATTAATAGAGGTCTTCCCAGCGTAATGCTTACATTAACAGCGCTTCTCAAAGGCCTGGACGTAACATAATCGGACGAGCCTTTAAATCGATCGAAACCATCATTACTCACTATGCAATTGCCTCCCAAAAATTACTTTATCGCGGGTGTCTCATTCGCCTTTAGCCTGGAGGAAGGTACTTTCGAGGACATGTGATTCTGCCACACAATCGTAAATTATACAGACACTGAGAGCTTGAATCAAGCAGACGCCAAAACTGAACGGTATCACTGCTTACGCAGGAATGACATGGGGAGGTGTTTCTGATAAAATTTCTCTAGGGCTAGTCGGCTCGACTAGCCCTTTAGGTGTTAGGTTATGAATCTATCTGGCCTTCTTTCCTTAATCCAGAATGTGCCTGAGTATCACAGGCTGATTCAAGAGCTCAGAACAGCAAAAGAGGAGCAGGGAGTTGCTGTGCTCGATGCAGCCAAGCCATATCTTCTGGCCTGCCTCTACAGCCACTTCGGCTTGCCCATGCTGGTTATCACCTCCAGGGCCGAGAGAGCCAAGCAGCTTTACGATGAGATACCTGTCTGGTGCGGCACCAGTTCTTCAACCCATCATTTCCCTGAGCCAGATGCGCTTCCTTACGAGCGCATACCCTCCGACGCATATAATGTGAAACAACGCCTGAGGGTGCTATCAGGTCTGAGCGATTCTGACAAAACCCCGCTGGTGATTGCCTCCGCACACTCTGTGCTCAGAAAGACCACTCCCGTGACTAACTTCTCCTCTTCACGTCATGTTTTGCAGAAAGGGATGAAGATAAACCTCGAGCAGATGCTTGCCAGATGGATAGAGCTGGGCTACGAACTGGATACCAGGGTAGAACTGCCGGGAACCGTGAGCCGTCGGGGCGGCATCATCGACATCTATCCACCTCATAACGACTTCCCCGCACGCATCGAGTTTTTCGGCGACGAAATAGAAAGCATACGTATCTTCGAACCATCAAATCAGCGCTCTATCGAGACCGTGTCCCAGGTCACCATTATACCAGCCCGTGAGATGGTTATCTCACCTGCCGAACTGAGCGACTTTTTGCGGCACCTCGATTTCTCGAATCTCAATAGCGAGACCAGAAACAAGATTGAGTCGGATATAGAACGTCTCGCCCTGAATCAATGGGCAGACAGCCTCGACCTATATTCATCATTAGTAAACGATGGCACCTTACCCGACTACCTGCCACCGCACACCATGGTTGTCTTCGATGAACCCCATCTCATTGAATCCGCTGTATCAGAATTAGATACCCAAGCTAACGAATTGCGCTGTGCTCAGATTGAGCGAGGCGATCTGCCTACAAACTTTCCAGTACCTTATTTCACCTGGCCAGAGCTTATAGCCAGGCTTAAGGGATTTGAGCGCCGTTTGAGCCTGAACCAGTGGAGCAACGACAGTCAGAACCACATACTGAATTTCTCGCCAGCCCCCAACTATAATGGCCGCCTGCCAGTCCTGCTCAAAGAAACAAAAGGAATAATAGAAAATAAGCAAAGGCTTATCATTGTATCCCAGCAATCTACAAGGCTTGCAGAGCTACTCGTAGGGCAGAACATTTTTACCTCTACTGTCTCCAATGTACCGAATACGCCACCACCGGGTTCTGTTACCCTGGTTCAAGGGTCTTTAAACGAAGGCTGGGCGACAGGCGGTGCAGGCAGCGATATTATTCTCACCGATACCGAGCTTTTCGGCTTTGCCAAGAAGAGACGAGCCACAACCAAACGACCTGTGCGCCGCGAGGCATTTCTCTCAGAGTTGGCTATCGGTGACTATGTAGTACATGTCGACCACGGTGTAGCTAAATTCGGAGGCCTTGCCAGGCTTAACCTGGACGGCGGGGAGCGCGAGTATCTGGTCCTGATTTATGCAGCAAGCGACAGGCTCTATGTGCCCACCGAGCAAATAGACCGTGTCAACCGCTACATCGGGCCCGGAGGCTACGACCCACCGTTGAGCCGTCTGGGCACTCAGGAATGGAACCGTGCCAAACAAAGGGTAAAGGAAGCAGCAAATATCCTGGCTGAGGAGCTTCTGGAACTCTACTCAATTCGGGAAACTCTCAATGGCTTTACCTTTTCACCAGATTCGGTATGGCAGCAGGAATTCGAGGCCTCATTTCCCTATGTTGAGACTCCTGACCAGCTTGAGGCAGTATTAGAGGTCAAACGCGATATGGAAAAGCTACGCCCTATGGATCGACTGGTATGCGGCGATGTGGGCTACGGCAAGACCGAGGTAGCACTGCGCGCTGCCTTCAAGGCAGTTATGGATGGGATGCAGGTAGCGGTTCTGGTCCCTACCACCGTATTGGCGCAACAGCATTTCACCACCTTCACCCAGCGCATGGGAGCATTCCCGGTCAAGGTCGAGCTTCTCAGCCGTTTCCGCTCACAGAAGGAGCAGCGAGAGGTCATTCAGGGATTAGCGAACGGCAGCGTGGACATCTGTATCGGCACACACAGGCTCATACAGAAGGATGTCTCTTTTAAAAACCTGGGGCTGATTATTGTGGATGAGGAACAGCGCTTCGGAGTGGCTCATAAGGAAAGACTCAAGCAATTACGGAAAGAGGTTGACGTGCTCACCTTGAGCGCCACGCCCATCCCGCGTACTCTCCACCTGGCACTGGTCGGTGTGCGCGATATGAGCACCATGGAGACCCCTCCCGAGGAGCGTTTGCCCATAAAGACCTACGTAGCTCCCTACAATGCGAGGATGATACGCGAGGCGATACTGAGAGAGCTGGAACGCAATGGACAGGTGTTCTTTGTACATAACCGCGTCCAGAGCATTGCCTGGGTAGCCAGAGAACTGGAGAAATTGGTGCCAGAGGCCAAGATAGGCATAGGACACGGACAGATGCCGGAAGAGGCACTGGAGACGATTATGCTCGATTTCACGCAGGGCAGGGTAGATGTCCTGGTCTGCACTACCATAATCGAGTCCGGCCTCGATATGCCCAATGTCAATACACTGATAGTTGACGATGCCGACAGATTGGGATTGACTCAACTCTACCAGCTTCGAGGCAGGATAGGACGAGGCTCAAATCGCGCTTACGCCTATTTCTTCTATGATAAAGGAAAACAACTCACGGTTGCCGCAGAGAAGCGGCTTAGAACGATTTTTGAAGCGACCGAACTGGGTGCCGGCTTCCGCATCGCGATGAAAGACCTGGAGATTCGCGGTGCGGGCAATATCCTGGGGTCCGAGCAGAGCGGCCATATCGGGGCGGTTGGCTTCGAACTATATTGTCAGCTTCTGGCAGAGGCAGTGGAGGAATTCAAAGCCGCAGGCAAACCACAGGTCAGACAAACAGCGCCCGCTACCACCGTCGACCTTCCTCTCACTGCAAACATTCCTGAGGAGTATGTGCCCGACTTGGATAACCGTCTCTCCTTATATATGAGACTGGCTAAGGTCGGATTCCCCGATGAATTGGATGACCTCAAAGACGAGCTTGAGGACAGGTTCGGCCCGCTTCCTGCAGAACTTCAAGACCTGCTCTACATGGTGAGGATTAAGTTATTGGGTAGCAAAGCAGGAATTGAATCCATTTCAAGAGAAAACGGCCAGGTAGTGCTCATGTTGAACCCCGGCGCCAGATTGGATAAATCATTACTGCAGCGCTCCTTCGGCAGCATATTACAGATAGGCACAAATCAAATGAGGTTGGATGCGAAGCGAAGCATCAAGGAATGGCAGGGAACCCTGGAACAGTTATTGAGAAAGATG
>DATKWL010000268.1:0-10428 GCA_035529555.1 Dehalococcoidia bacterium
AGACATGCTTTTGGGAAAGGATATAGTAACCGCGAAATAGAAACCACTATTCAAAGCGCCCTTGAGAATGGCTGTAGAAGATTAGACCTGTTCTTCATGATTGGGCTGCCCAGACAAACATACGCTTCTGTAATGGGAGATGCAGCTTATTTACGGAGTCTGCTGCGAGAGTTCAAACAGCACAAGAAGGTTCTGCCATTCATATCTCCGCTTGCTCCGTTCGTAGACCCCGGCAGCAAGGTATTCGAGAACCCCGATAAATACGGATACCGCATGTTCCACCGTACCCTTGAGGAACATCGGCAGGCGCTCATGAGCCCGAGCTGGAAATATATGCTCAATTATGAGACGGAATGGATGAGCCGCAACGATATAGTGATGAGCACTTATGAGGCTGCTTTATCCTTTAATCAGTTAAAGACGGAGTATTCCCTGATTCCCAGAGATGTAGCCGATGGTGTCGAATCTCGTGCCAGAGGCGCTATGAATCTCATGAAAGCAATCGATAGAATAGTTGCCGAGCATGGGCCTGATAGTATGGAAATAATGTCGTTGAAGAAAGACGCAGATAAACTGAGTTCGTCGTCAATATGTCAGAAGAAGGAATTGCACTGGCCGGCGGCATCTTTCATGCGTAATGCACCCAGGATAATCTGGGCTTTTGCCACGGGGAGCGAGCACAGGTATGGAGCTTAAAACCCAACCTTTTATTCTGAATATCGGTCCTTCCCACCCATCGACACACGGCGTCTTCCGAATGAAGGTGCTGCTGGATGGTGAAGTCATCGTGGATATGGAGCCGATGTTCGGCTACCTGCACAGGGGTATAGAGAAGCTGGCCGAAGGACGAACCTACACTCAGAATATTCCGTTCACCGACCGTTTTGACTATATCGCCTCGATGATGAACAACCAGGCTTATGTGCGAGCCGTGGAAAAACTGGCGGGTATAGAGGTGCCCGAGAGGGCTGAGTATCTCCGAGTAATTATGTCGGAGTTGATGCGCATCGCCAAGCATCTTTTAGCAGTTGGATTTCTCACCAACGACCTCGGTGCTTTAATGACCCCGCTTCTTTATATGTGGCGAGAACGAGAGAAAATAGTTGACCTGTTCGAGATGGTTTGCGGGCAAAGGTTGACCTACAATTACATGCGCATCGGAGGAGTCAGCCAGGATATTCCGCCGGAGTTTTTGCCAGCGCTCAAGAAGTTCATCAAGGAAATGCCCGGATACGTTGAGGAGTATGACCAGCTACTTAAGACCAATGAGATATTATTGGCCCGCACTAAAGGTGTAGGGGCTTTACCTGCCGATTTAGCCATAAGTAGCTCATGCAGCGGGCCAATGCTCAGGGCCAGTGGCGTCAAATGGGACATTCGCAAGGCTGACCCATACTCGGTGTATGACCGATTCGAGTTTGACATTCCAACTGGCACAGTAGGTGATGTATATGACCGCTACAGGGTCAGAATAGCGGAAATAGGACAGAGCGTTCGTATTCTGGAGCAGGCCATAGAACAATTGCCTGAAGGTGATGTTTGTGCTAAGGTGCCTAATCTGTTACGCCCACCGAAGGGAGAAGCTTATAGTCGGATTGAGGCGGCGACCGGGGAGCTTGGATTCTATCTCATCAGCGATGGCTCGATAGCCCCGTATCGTTTCCGGGTACGCTCTCCAGAGTTACTTAACCTCACGGTTCTGCGTGATATCAGTATAGGATGGAAAATAGCTGACCTTGTTGTTATCTTTGGCAGCGTCGATATCGCTTTAGGCGAGGTTGATAGATAATGAATCACTGGTATTACTTCGTCGACCTGTTTGCAAAAGTCCGCACCACTTTCGTTGAGTGGCTTCAGAGCTTTGACCTGCCCAGCTCATTGATAATATTCCTTGATAGTTTGATTGGCATAACCCTGATTCTCATGATTGTGTTCCCGATAGTGATGGTGTTCATCTGGACAGAGCGGAGGTTTGTCGCCAGATTCCAGCTTCGTCCAGGACCTAACCGCTGTGGGCCCTTAGGCTTATTACAGCCAGTGGCCGATGCCGTAAAGATATTAATGAAAGAACTAATCATGCCTGCTAAAGGAGACAAAATCGTACACTGGCTTGCTCCTGTAGTGTTGTTCATCGCTGCCTTAATGGTGTTTGCAGTATTTCCTATTGGCAAAGGGGAAATGGGAGCATTCTCCGACCTGAATATCGGAATTCTTTATGTAGTAGCTATCGGTTCACTGGGCGTCCTTGCGATATTCATGGCAGGATGGGCTTCTAATAACAAGTACTCATTAATTGGCGCAATGCGTGGTGTAGCACAATTAATCAGCTACGAAGTGCCTATGGTGCTGTCGATTGTGGGCGTGGTCTTGATAGTTGGTTCGCTTCAAATGAGTGAGATAGTGGGTAAACAGACTGTTCCCTTTATTCTTCTGCAGCCGCTTGGTTTCCTCATATACTTCATCGGTGCCTTAACTGAGCTCAATCGCACGCCGATGGATATGATTGAAGCGGATTCAGAGCTTACTGCTGGTTATTTCACAGAGTACTCAGGGATGAAGTTCGCCATGTTCTTCCTGGGTGAGTACATCAACACGCTGGCTGCCTCAATATTAGTTACAACTTTGTTCTTAAGCGGGTGGAAGGGTCCGTTCCTGCCGGTATGGTTCTGGTTCATCATCAAAATATTCGCTGTTTTCATGTTCATATTGTGGATGCGCGCCACTTTAATCAGGCTAAGAATCGACCAGGTTATGGCGTTCTCGTGGAAGTTTCTGCTGCCGATGGCGTTGATAAATATCTTCGTCACCGCTCTAGAGGTTCTGGCCTGGGAGCAATGGATGAGCGGGTGGGAGAGCTTCCCCTGGCCGTTCATCTTTGTCAATTTTGCAGTCGCGGGAGTTCTCATTCTAATATGGGCGAAGTTATTCTTCAAAACAGGAGGAGGCAGAATTGAGGTTGGAGGGTACCGGACTAGGTATAGCCAAGGGTATGGCGTTAACCCTCAAGCACCTGTTTAGGAAAAAAATAACAACCCAGTATCCTGAACATAAGCTTGAAGTATCGCGCCGGGCTCGAGGCCAGCAATTTGTCTGGAGAGCCGACCTGTGCACTGGTTGTGCTACCTGTGCCAAGAGCTGCCCTCACGGCATTATACATATCGAAACATCGAAAAATGGCGGAAACAAGTACATTGTGGACAAAATAGAATTTGATATCGGGCGCTGTATGTTCTGTGGCCTCTGCGTAGAAGTTTGCCCCTACAACGCTCTTTATATGGGTCGTGCCTATGAGCAGGGAACATACAGTCGCAGATTGCTCTGGGCTGACAGAGAAACGTTAATGGACCCGAGTATTCAGCCCAGCGCTTATGGACATCCCGAATTAGAGGCTCAGATGCCGAAGCAGACGCTGCTGGTTTACGACCAGATATGTAAGGAAACGGTTGGCGGAGATGATTGAGTTAGCTTTCTGGGTATTGACGCTGGTAATTATAGGGGCTGCGGTGGCGGTGGTTTTGCTGCGGGATATTTTCCGTGCAGCGCTGCTCCTGATATTGTGCTTCTTTGCAGTTGCCGGAATATATATCACGCTTAACGCAGACTTCCTGGCTGCAGTGCAGGTGCTGATTTACGCAGGCGCCATCGGGATACTTCTGATATTCGCTATCATGCTGACCCGAAACTTAAAGGAGGGCAGTCCCTTCAGTAAGTTGAACATACCGGCGCTGTTTATAGCTCTACTGGTTCTGGCAACCATTGTGGGCGTTGTTGTCAGCACTGATTGGACCACAGTGACAGAAGTTCCTAACGCTGTAACTATGCCTATCGACGAATCGACAACCGGATATATAGCGAAAGCGCTTTTCGATAGCAATGAGGGGTTTGTACTTCCCTTCGAGATAGCATCGGTGCTCCTACTGGCAGCGCTAATCGGAGCCATAGTGCTGGTGAGGGACAGGAGTTAGTTTACAATGAACGTAGGACTGGAACACTATTTAATTCTGTCTGCGGTGCTGTTCTCCATCGGGCTGTATGGCGCCCTGGCAAAGCGGAATGCTGTGGTAATTCTTATGTGTATTGAGCTTATGCTCAATGCCGTAAATATCACTATGGTTGCTTTCTCGCGGTATCTTGTCCCAGACGTCGTGATACTTACAGGGCAGGTATTTGCTATATTCATTATGACAGTGGCTGCTGCCGAAGCGGCAGTGGGGCTGGCGATAATAATCGCCATATATCGCAGCCGCAATAACGTAGATGTCGAGCAGTCAGATTTGATGAAGGGCTAAAAATAAATTCAAGAGTTTTCACAAATGTGGGTTGAATTTAAAACTGTAAATAATCTGATAACAGCGGAGATGTGGAAGGAGTTCTTCGAGGCTGAGGGAATCCCTACCAGGATACTGCCCGAGGGCTCCGGGGTCGGGGAAAAGGCAAAATACCGGGTATTGGTACCGAAGCTTAAGAAACATTTGATAGAGGATATTTTAAGGAAGGTATAGTAGATGCTGCCTGAATCCGTATTGTGGGCCATATTTCTGCTGCCGATATTCTCGCTTATTTTCATCTCCCTGATATTAAGGCCCTTCTTTAACAAATATCCCAAGCTCAGCGGCTATACCATTATCGCCTGTCTCGCCGCTGCCCTCGGTCTCTCAATATGGGTATTTAACAGCCACGACCAGTTTCCCATAACGAGCACTGTAGAATGGGCAGTGATCGGCAACTTTGAAATTAGCCTGGGACTTGTCGCTGATAACCTCACAGCGATAATGCTCATAGTGGTAACCGGAGTCAGCCTTCTGGTACAAATCTACTCCCAGGGCTACATGAAGGGTGACCCGGGCTATCACCGCTACTTCGCCTGGATGTCGCTGTTCACAGCATCGATGCTGGGACTGGTACTTGCATCCAACTTGCTTCTGGTCTATGTCTTCTGGGAAGGCGTAGGACTTGGTTCTTATTTGCTCATCGGTTTCTGGTTCCACAGGCCATCGGCGGCAGCCGCAGCCAAGAAGGCGTTTGTTGTTACCCGATTTGGTGACTTCGGCTTCCTTATCGGAATCCTTATCCTTTACTTCACTTATGGCACATTCAACATAGCTGAGTTGAACGAGATGGCTATCGCCGGAGTACTCGGCGGCACAACCCTTACCCTGGCGATGCTGGGTATTTTCTCTGGCGCAGTGGGCAAATCGGCACAGTTCCCGCTGCATGTATGGTTGCCTGATGCCATGGAAGGCCCCACGCCGGTCAGTTCCTTGATTCATGCTGCCACGATGGTAGCTGCCGGTGTGTATTTGGTTGCTCGGACACTACCCATGTTCGCAAGTTCCGAGACTGCAGTAACGATGGTGGCGGTAATCGGGGGATTCACAGCCATCTTTGCCGCCAGCATGGGCCTAGTGATGAACGACATCAAGAGAGTGCTTGCTTATTCCACTATCAGCCAGTTGGGCTACATGATGCTCGGCCTGGGTACGGTGGGCGTGGCAGTATCCCAGGGTCTTCTGACTCATGAAGAGGGCATTGCCTTAGGTATAACGGTGGGCATATTTCACCTGTTCACTCACGCCTTTTTCAAGTGTCTTCTGTTCTTGGGTGCGGGCAGCGTCAATCATGCCAGCGGCACTTTCGATATGAGGCTAATGGGCGGCTTAAGGAAGTATATGCCCTGGACCTTTGGGGTATTCCTCATAGGCTCACTATCACTTGCCGGCATCTGGCCACTGGCTGGCTTCTGGAGCAAGGATTTAATTGTGCTCAATGCCTGGGAACATACCCCGATTCTGTTCTGGCTGGCCATGATTACAGTGTTCATGACCGCTTTTTATATGTTCAGAGCGGTGTTCATGACATTTGGTGGCGAATACCGTGGTGGTGAGGCAGGACATGGGGCTCATGGCGGGCAAAGCGCTACCTCTGCTCCTGGCACACATAGCGTTCATGGCAGTCACAGCGGTCATGGCAATAACCAGCCTCATGAATCTCCTCTGGTCATGGTCTTCCCCATGGTTATCCTGGCTATCATGGCCATTGGCTGTGGCTGGACCTTCTGGGCCGGAGGGGCAGCCAAGTTTCTTGGCGAAGGCGAATATTATCATTTGCATCCTGAACACTGGCATCCACACGGGTTCTTTGATTTATTCACCAAGGCTGGTGAGGAGCCTATGCCATTGATAGCTCTGGTTGTGGCTCTAGCAGGAATCAGCTTTGCCTATGTAATATACAGCAAGAAGTGGATTTCGGCAGACAAGATAGGACAGGCATTTGCCCCTATTTATACTCTGCTTTCACGTAAATACTACTTCGACGAGCTATATGAACGAGTAATTGTGGTACGGATACTGCTGAACGGGCTCTTTTATCTGGTGCAATTATTCGACACCTATATAGTCGACGGCATTGTCAACGGTGTCGGTAAGCTTACAGTTGCTTCGGGAAGCATTTTGCGCAGGCTACAGACCGGTCAGCTTCAAGGCTACGGGCTGGCAATTGCGATAGGTATTCTGATAATTGTGGTAGTTTTCTTTGCCTATAAATAAAAAATCCTTGTAGGAGCCGATGGGTTGAATATTGAGTCTATACATCCTCTCTCAATAATACTGTTTCTGCCCACTCTGGGAGCACTTCTGATAGCACTGTTTGCGAAGAAGACGAAGGCAGTTAAAATCACAGCAGTTATATTCACCTTCATCCCCTTTGCCCTGTCGGTGTATCTGTTCGTCATATTCGACCGCAGCGGGGGCCTTCAGTTTGTGGAGCAGGCTACTTGGATTAGCTCAATTAACGCTCAATATCATCTGGGTGTCGATGGTCTGAGCCTGCCCATGGTAATACTGACCACCTTCCTCGGTTTTGTGGCAGTTTTCGTCTCCTGGAAGATACCCACCAGGCAGCGAGAGTACTTCGCGTGGCTTCTGGTCTTGGAGACAGGTATACTTGGTGTTTTCATGTCGCTTGACCTCTTGCTCTTCTTCCTGTTCTGGGAAGTGGAGCTTATCCCCATGTACATGTTAATCTCTATCTGGGGCACACCACCACCTCTGGGCAGAAAAGAGTATTCAGCGATAAAGTTCGTAGTATATACCCTGTTCGGCAGCGCATTTATGCTGACAGGAATACTTTCGCTGTATTACTCTACCTCGCCACACACTTTCAGCATGGTGGATATAGCAGGCGGGGCTGTACAATTAATGCCGGTTATACCGCTGGCGTCGATATTTTTCCTGATATTCATTGCCTTTGCCATTAAGTTACCTGTCTTCCCACTGCACACGTGGCTCCCCGACGCCCATACCGATGCCCCTACCGCAGTGAGCGTAATTCTGGCCGGTGTACTGCTGAAGATGGGCGCGTACGGTATGGTTCGTCTGGTAGCAGGCTTCGGAGGAGAAGGCCTTGTACCTGGGGTGGCTGAACAATATGCCACTATCCTCGCTGTATTTGCAGTAATAAGTGTGCTCTATGGCGCTGCAGCGACTATAAGGCAGACTGACCTCAAGAAGCTGATAGCATACAGCTCGGTGAGCCACATGGGGTTTGTGCTATTAGGTATTTTCGCTTTGAACCAGCTCAGCCTTACCGGCGCTACGCTTCAGATGTTCAGCCACGGTCTCATCACTGGCCTCCTGTTCGCCATGGTGGGACTGGTTTACGATAAAACGCATAAACGAGAGATACCGAAACTCGGCGGCCTGGCCAGGCAAATGCCTGTAATTGCTGTGGTCTTCAGTATAGCCGGATTGGCAGCCCTTGGATTGCCGACCACTATAGGTTTCATCGCGGAATTTACGGTATTCTGGGGCAGCTTTAACAGCACACTCTTGCCTGCGGCTCAAACCTTCGTAGCCCTGGCAGCGTTCGGGATAGTAATAGGTGCCGGCTACATCTTGTGGATGCTGGAGAGGGTATTCTATAGAGAGCCTAAAGAGGAATTCAACCACGTCGGGGATGCCAATAATCTGGAAAAGGCTTATATCTTCGCCTTTGTGGTATTAATCATGCTGTTCGGTGTCTATCCCAGGCTGCTTCTCGATGTAATAGGGCCTGTGTTTAGTGGCTGGGGTTAAATCGGAGTTTCCTTGGAGAACAAGGGGATAATGGTGGCGGTAGGTGCGGTGATATGGGATGAGAAGGGCAGAATTCTATTAGTAAAGCATCGGCTACGAAAGGGAGGATACTGGCAGGGTAAGTGGATTTGTCCGGGTGGCAAACTTGAACGCGGCGAGACTATCGAAGAAGGTATCAAGCGGGAGGTCAAAGAGGAGACAAATTTAGAGATAAAGCTTGTTACTCCCCTAGCTCCTTTCGAGCGAATTGTTAAGTCGGGGAATCGAGTTAAGCTACACGTAATTTACATCGATTATATTGCCAGGAAAGTAAAGGGAAGGCTCAGACCAGACAGCGATGTCGGAGAAGCTCGCTGGGTGTCACGAGCAGAAATCCAGAAAATCTGGGAAGAGTTGCACGAAGATACTCAAAGGTTGTTCAAAATAGCTAACATAGTTTAGGTGGGGGGAAACAATTGAATTTCTGGCTACTATCTCCTGAACTTAGTCTTTGTGGAATCGCTCTGGCGGTGGTTCTGCTTGACCTGGTTGTTGAGAATAAGAAGATACTTGCTGGAATTAGTGTAGCTGCCCTTGCCGTTCCTATTGCTTTTATAGTCGCCCTGTGGGGAGAACAGCAAAGTACCTTTGGCGGCATGCTCGTGGTTGATGAATTCAGCCTGTTCTTTAAATTCCTGCTGGTCGGTATAACAGGCCTGGTCATCGTGTCGTCAGTGGACTACGTGAAGAAATTCGCTCGCTTCCAGGGTGAATACTACGCCCTGGTGCTGTTCTCGGCAGCAGGGCTGATGCTCATGGCAGGCACAGGAGAGCTAATTTCTATCTATGTAGCTCTGGAACTATCGAGCCTCTCGCTGTATGCACTGGTTGCCTTCCTCAAAGACCCCAAGTCCAGCGAGGCCGGCTTGAAATATATGATTCTGGGTGCGATAAGCTCGGCGGTGTTGCTATTCGGCATGGCCTTCGTCTTTGGGCTTACGGGAACCACCCATCTCGACCAGATAGCGGATAAGGTCTCAGCGCTGGTATCCGGAGGGCAGATCTGGGACAGCCCGGCGCTTGTTTTGGGTATGGTCTTCCTGGTCGCAGGCTTCGGATTCAAGATTGCCTCGGTTCCGTTCCAGATGTGGGTGCCCGATGTTTATGAGGGAGCTCCCACACCGATAACCGCATATCTTTCTGTAGCCAGCAAAGCGGCCGGTTTCGCCGTTATCCTGAGAGTCTTTTATACTGCCTTCGGTGTACCGGTGCTCAGCGAAAGCTGGTCGATGCTGTTTGCGGTGCTTGGCGCTATATCGATGACTATCGGCAATGTGGTAGCCATAGCGCAGAC
This sequence comes from Dehalococcoidia bacterium, assembly GCA_035529555.1. Lineage (GTDB taxonomy): Bacteria > Chloroflexota > Dehalococcoidia > SZUA-161 > SZUA-161 > VGNW01. The sequence continues at coordinate 9,406 of DATKWL010000268.1, forward strand.
TAACATCAAACGAATGCTGGGATACTCCAGCATCGCTCACGCCGGTTACCTTATGGTAGGCCTAGCTACAGTAAGCACTCTGGGGAGAAGCGGCATACTGTTCTTCCTCGCCAGCTATGCGTTAGCTAATCTGGGCGCCTTCATTGCCATCATTGCTATCTCCAACAAAACAGGCAGCGACGAAATCAAAGATTTCTCAGGTATGTCTCGCAGGGCACCCGCGCTTGCTCTGGTTCTGGCTTTGTGTCTTATCTCACTTATCGGCATCCCGCCTACAGGGGGATTCATAGCCAAGTTCTATATCTTCAATGCAGCAATTCAACAGGACCTCCTGTGGCTGGTTATCATAGCTGTGCTCAATTCGGTAATCTCCGCATACTACTACCTTAGAGTAGTCAGGGTAATGTATCTGGGCGAACCAGCATCTCAAGAGGCTGTCCCCTCATCTATTCCACTGCGTGCTGCACTGACTATAACATCGCTGGGTGTTCTGCTGCTTGGCATTTACCCCTGGGTTGTGCTCAGGCTGGCCGAGACAGCGGCTGCCGTGCTCATACCATAGCTCTAAGCAGCGTGCTCTTTCGGATAATCTATTTAGGACCATGACTTGCCTCTTTGCCCTCATCGCATTATTATTTCGCCAGGGCAAATACTATGTTGAAGCTCAAAATTAGCATTCAGATAGAAAAACCATTCACTGGCCTCGTATCCAGGGAGTGGCTGAAAAAAGCAGTGGCACTAGCGCTTTCCCATGCTGGCATAAATAAGGCTGTGGAATTAGGTTTGGTCATAGCCAGCGACGAGACAGTACGCAATTTGAACCTGAAGTATCGCGGGGTTGACCACACGACTGATGTTCTCGCCTTCGCCTTTGCTGAAGTTAGTGAGAACAAAGCCAGACCTTTTGCTGTACCCCCTGATAATATCATCCACTTGGGAGAGATCATTATCTCCTATCATCAAGCTAAGAAGCAGGCAGAGGAGCAGAAGCACCCTCTTAAGAAAGAGCTTGCGCTATTAGTT
>DATKWL010000269.1:0-3677 GCA_035529555.1 Dehalococcoidia bacterium
CACCTCACTGTGTAGGAGCAAGCTCCTTTGATTGTAAGCCTAAATCCCTCACCCTACTCACTTGACCTTGGCATCGTATCTAGTGGGAAGTAGGCTACTGTTCTAAATATATACCAGAAATAGGCCCCTTGTGTCAAAGCAGGAGTCTCTCAGGCTATTATTGATAACCCAACATAGCTAGAGAAAGGTTACAGCAGGAGGCTTGTCCCTACAGGTTTGTCTTTTTGTTTACCAAGCTCATTGCTTTCACACTTTTGCTTACTTAGCTCACTGTTCCGGCCATACATAACCTGGGTGGAGAGCAAGCACTCCACCGTCTACAATTATCACCTGTCCAACTACATGATCGGCATCTGACGAAGCTAAGAACGAGACCGCATTCGCTATATCCTCTGGTGCTGCTGCCCGTCTTGCAGGTATTCTCTCGAAGTAAGACTTGAAGAACTCGGGATGTCCTTTCGTTTCTCTCTCAATTCGTGGAGTCAAGGTCACACCCGGGCTCACCGCATCAATATTGATATTATGTCTTATCCACTCCACACCTAATGCCCTAGTAAGCTGAAGCATACCGGCTTTACTGGCACCATTACGCCGCATAATTAGGTGTACCAACGTGCCCACCCACAGAGACAATGTTGATAATCTTTCCTCTTCCCCGTTTTTTGCTTGATAATCTGTGTCGCAAATCTCTGGCTGCAAAAGAATGTCGCCTTAACACCGGTATCCATCACCATATCCCACACAACTATTCGCTATTACAGAAACAGCGTACAACCTGCCACAACTAATCCTTTAATCCTTCTTCCGCCTGAATTAAGAGCTGAAACGGAGAATTCGGACTAAATAATTGTGCTGCAGAAAGTGTTTGGACCTGATACGGCCTGTCTGACTGAGCAGTCTGTTGTAACACTGAGCAGTCTGTTGTAACATTGAAGAGGAGAAAAATCTGAGTTGGCAGGAAAAAGGAAGATGAAAAGTTCAGACAAGATTGTACGCGTTTGGGCACGGGAAATACTTAACTTCCGTGGCGATCCCACGGCAGAAGCTGAGGTGTTTCTTAACGATGGCAGTTATGGTCGGGCGGCTGCACCCGCAGGTGTTAGTGCAGGAACAAACGAAGTAGGCCAGCTGCTGGACGGGGATGCGAAAAGGTTTGGTGGTAAGGGTGTCTTGAAAGCGGTTCAAAACATCCGTGAGGTTATCGCCCCAGCGCTGAAGGGCATGCCAGCTTCTCAACAGGAAGTTATCGACAAGACGTTGATAGAACTTGACGGTACGCCCAACAAGCGCCGATTAGGAGGTAATGCCATCTTGGCGGTGTCCTTGGCTACAGCACACGCGGCCGCTGCCAGTCAAAATCTGCCCCTGTATAGGTATCTGGGGGGAGAAGGCACTTTCCGTTTGCCTGTCCCTGCATTCGACATATTCTGCGGTGGGTCCCATGCGGAGAACTCGTTGGACTTTCAGGAGTACCTAGTAATACCGGCGGGACTATCAAGTTTCAGAGAGGCGCTGACGGCAGGGGCTGCCATTTATAAATCACTGATAGAGCTACTCCACAGGCAGGGTTACAGTGTCCGTGAGGCAGGGAGTGGCCCAATTTCCGCGCCTCTTCATTCTAACCAGGAAGGAGTTGAAGTCGTTGCAGCGGCAATAGAAATGGCAGGATACAAACTAGGCGAGCAGTGCTTTATCGGGATAGACGCCGCAACGTCTGAGCTTTACGAAAATGGCAAGTACATTTTGAACCGCGAGGGACAAAGTCTGACTTCTTCAGAACTAGCACATATGTGGGATAATTGGGTGAGTAGATACCCTATCATAAGCATTGAGGACGCCATGTCTGAAGAAGATTGGGAGAGCTGGCAGGCGCTGACCAAACGCATCGGAGGTAGGGTACAACTGGTCGGTGATGACTTCTTCACTACTAACCCGGAACGAGTGAGAAGAGGAATCGCCACTGGAGCTGCCAACGCCGTGCTCATAAAACCTAATCAGATAGGAACCCTTACCGAGACTCTGGAAACGATAAGTATTGCGCACCAGGCGGGGTGGGCAACCATGCTGAGTACCCGCTCCGGAGAAACGGAGGACACAACCATCGCTGATATATCCGTTCTAAAGGGTTGTGGCCAAATAAAGACAGGCCCCCCACGAAGGCAAGGTATTATCAAACATAACCGCCTGCTCCGCATAGAGGAAGAACTGGGCAACAGGGCTGAGTATGCAGGTCTGCAAGTGTTCAAAGCACTTGGCTAGAAACCTTGTAGATATTGTGAGGCTAGTGATTTTTCCCCATTTGAAACCATTCTTCGGAGAAGGGAAATGGAATTAAGAATACAGAATATGGAAAGCCTTGCCTCTCATGGCAACATCGCTGGAAGAAAAGCAATGGTGGAGATACTTGAGGCAGGTCTCCAGGCGTCGGATCCTTACCACAATACCAAGAAGCTGCTCCGCCTAGAAGATAATAAGCTAATTGTAGGCGGCAAGGAATTCGAACCAACCGGAAGCCCCAAATCTGGCGATGAAATTTTTGATCTCTCAAGAATCGCAAACATTTATGTTATCGGAGCAGGCAAGGGGAGTCAGAGAATGGCTAGAGCCATCGAAGACATCTTGGGTGATAGAATTACCGGAGGACATGTCATCGACAAAAAAGGCCATCCTGTAATACTCAAGAAGATAAGCGTTACCCTAGGCGGTCACCCAGTACCGGATGAAGACTGCGTAGAAGGCAGTAAGAAGATCTTAGAGATAACCAAGGGTCTCAGTGAGAGTGACCTGGTATTCACCTGTATAAGCAATGGTGTCTCATCCGCCTTAACTTTGCCCGTACCCGGCGTGAGCCTTGAGGATGTAAGGAAGACAACGTACATCCTCCAATTGCAGCATGGCGTGCCTACCTCAGATCTTAATACTGTCAGGAATCACATTGACATGCTTAAAGGTGGCCGGATCTCTAGATACATACAGCCAGCAAAAGCCATTCACATCATTGCACACTCTCCCAGCAGTTATGAGCAACTAATGTATCAGAATTACTGGTTACATACATTGCCAGACGGCACCACTTTCCAAATGGCGATTGATAACCTCAAGAAATGGGATGCCTGGGATGAGGTTCCTGCCTCGGTTAGAAAATTTCTGGAAGCGGCTGACCCCCAGTTCGAAACCGTGAAAGCGGAGGAATTTGAGAAATGGCCTTGCCGCATCTTCGGACTAGTACCTGGCTACAAGTACACCGCAAAGTTTCCGGCCGCCATGAAGAAAGCGGAGGAACTGGGCTTTAAGCCAGTAGTCCTCACTGATGAACTGTATGGCATCGAAGCACTCCATGCTGGCAAATACGTGGCTGCGATTTGTAAGACTATAGAACGTAGCGGGCATCCCTTCGAACCCCCTTGCGCCCTCTTCACCACCGGGGAAATGGTTGTAACCGTGGGTAAAGAGACAGGTATAGGCGGACGAAATCAGGAGTTCGTTTTATCTGCCGCTCAGGAAATAGCCGGGAGCAAGAATATTGTGATAGGGTCGGTGGATACCGATGGAACTGATGGCCCCGGCATCCAGTTTGCCGAAGAGCTAGGAGACATGCCCACATGTCTGGCAGGTGGTATAGTTGATGGGAAGACTGTGAAGGAGGCGAAACAGGCTGGGATTGACGTAACAGAAGA
>DATKWL010000270.1:0-4339 GCA_035529555.1 Dehalococcoidia bacterium
AGCAGACGAAGCTAACCGGGCAGTTCTAGACTTCCTCAGGCGACACCGCAGACCTAGATAGGCTCTGTGGAGTTTCGCCTGTGGCTGCAATAATCTGATTAAGATATTCGTATTACACGAAAGCTTCAATTGTAAGTCCCACGTCACAATTCATCGGTTTGTGCAATTAGGACTGGGGCTGGGTATACAAAACAACTAACCCTGCCTTGAAAATCTGCGTTGAGTTCTATATATTGAATAGTCTGAGGATCTGTGTCGGGCTCGAACCACAGACATCCTCGTTAGCTTTCAGGTTGTTGTTTTAAATCTATTACAAAGTCAGTTCGAGATAGGTTTGACACCCTCCACATTCTCTAGAAATAGTTAGTACTGACGACGCGATGCTGATTATCTAAATTCTCTACCTGAATAATCAGGTGTCCGTAAAGCACAACTGTAAAAATCATGGCTGCATTTGACAAAAGAACGTGATTCGTGTAAGAAGGAACTGAAGGGGACATATGGTTCAAAAATCATTTGAAAGCAGGGATTGATGGCCGATTCAGGAGCGTAGAGTGGCACAAAGGAAGAGTAAGGTTACCGATAAGAAATCCCACCCACAGAAAAATGCTGGATTGAGGATAACAGGCAGAGATATCAACAAGCGTAAGCGAGTTGGGGATACGCACGTGGGTTCGGAAGAATGGCACAGGGCTCTTTTGGATACTGCGGGGAAAGGCGGGATGGGAATCGAGGTGGTACAGAATGCACCCGAGGGCGAGGCGACCATTGTTTTCGTGAATGATGCGTTATGTGAGATGTCGGGCTATTCGAGGGAAGAGCTACTCGGCATGTCGAAGTGGAAAATCATAGCTCCCCAGGCTGTTAGTACGGTGCAGGATATATATGGGCGCAATCAAAGAGGCGAAGAAGCCCCCGGCTTCTACGAGACAATCATGTTGTGCAAGGATGGCACCTCGTTGCCTGTAGAAGCCACTGTTATCAATATGACCTATAAGGGAAAGATATCAATTGTATCCCATATCAGGGATGTTACGAAGCAAAAGCAAGCGGAGGAAGCCTATCGACAGGCACGCAATGAGTTGGAGAAACGTGTCGATGAGAGGACAGCCGAACTGGCGAGAGCTAATGAGGCATTGCTTCTTGAAATAAAAGAGCGTAGACGAATTGAGGAGATACTCAGGGAATCCGAGAAGAAATTTCGTCTTATGTTTGATTCGGTCACCGATGGGATTACGGTTACTGACTTGAACGGGTTGATTGTGGAAATGAACGAGGCTACGGTTAAACTGCATGGCTACAGCAGCAAAGAGGAGATGATAGGGCTGAGCGCGTTCGTGCTTATAGCAGATAGAGAGCGTACCAGGGCTGCAGAGAACCTGAGGAGGACGCTAAGTGAGAGTCAAGTCAGGGACGTTGAATACAAGTTTCTTACCAAAGACGGTAAAGAGTTCGATGCTGAGTTAAGTGCATCTGTGTTGAGGGACTCCGCAGGTGCTCCCACTGGGTTCATCGCTGTAGTCAGAGACATTACGGAGCGCAAGAAGATGGGGGAGGAGTTAAAGCGGAGCGAAAAGTATTTCCGTTCTCTCATCGAGAACGCCCATGATGCTATTGCCATTGTTGATGCTAATGGTACATTAATATACGAAAGCCCAGCCTTTGAACGTATGCTTGGTTACAGGTTTGAAGACCGTATTGGCAAAAGTGGGCTGGAATTGGTTCATCCAGATGATATGCCGGCGGTGACTATGGGCATTGCCGTCTTGATTCAAAATCCGGGTATCACCCACCATACGGAGGTGCGAGCTCGGCACAAAGACGGCTCCTGGCGCACTCTCGAAATAGTGGGAAGAAATCTTCTCGATGACCCTGTTGTTAAAGGCGTTGTTGCTAATTTCCGCGATATCACGGAAAGAAAACAGGCGGAAATGAAACTGGAGGAGCTTTATCAGCAGGAAAAGGATTTGCGTGAGAAGCTTGAAATGGAAATGAAGAAAAGAGTTGAGTTCACCAGAGCGCTGGCGCATGAGTTAAAGACGCCTCTCACTCCAATGCTGATATCGAGTCAGGTGTTAGCATCCGAACTCAAAGATGAGCAATTGCTCAGACTAGCCAGAAACATCAGTCGTGGTGCCTCCAATCTGAATAGTAGAATCGATGAACTCCTAGACCTGGCAAGGGGCGAGATAGGGATGCTCCAGATAAAACCGGAAAAGTTCGCCCCTCTGCTATTGCTTCATGAGGTAGTTGAGTATGTTGCCCCGGTAGCTGTGAATCGGGAGCAGGCTATTATAGTGGAATTGCCTGATTCCTTGCCCGAAGTCAATGCCGATAAGGTCAGGGTCAGGCAGATTTTGCTTAATCTCTTGAATAACGCTTTCAAATTCACTCCGGAGCGAGGGAAGATAGTTCTCAGAGCCGTTGTGAAAGACTCCAATCTTGTAATTGAAGTTGAGGATAACGGTCCTGGTATAGAAGAGAAGGTGCATGAGCGCATATTTGAGCCTTATCATCGCATGCAAAGCGATGCAGAGCACTTGAGCGGTCTCGGATTAGGCCTTGCTCTGTGTAGAACGCTTGTGGAGCTTCACGGCGGGCAGCTTTGGGTGCAGAGTACCGTAGGCAAAGGCTCGACCTTCGGCTTTTCCTTGCCTCTGTAAGACGCGGGTGATATAGAAGAAGTCTAGAATTTGGAGAGGGTTGTGAAAGCGCTTATTATTGAGGATGACCCGGAGATTGTGGAGTCCATATCGCTCGCTTTGAAAATACGCTGGCCTGATACTCAAATAATATCCACCCACCTGGGCAGGAAGGGCATAGAGCTGGCAGAGACCGGAGAGCCTGACATCATAATCCTTGACCTCGGCCTGCCCGATATAAGCGGTTTCGAGGTATTGAAGGAAGTCCGTTCTTTTTCCGCTGCACCTATTATCATACTTACTGTGAAAGGGGACGAGGGAGATATAGTCAGGGGGCTGGAGTGGGGTGCGGATGATTACATAGTGAAGCCATGCGGTCAGTTGGAGCTTCTGGCACGGGTAAAGGCCAGAATCCGCGATAAGAATCGCTATAGCGATGATTCACCTTTGTCTTACGGGTCGTTGCGCTTCAATCCTGCCAACCGCCAGCTTCTTAATCGCAGTAGTGAAATCAAGGTCACCGCCATAGAAGCGCGGATTATTCATCACCTGATGAGAAATAACGGCCATATTGTGACCTATTCAGACCTTGCTGAAGAAGTATGGGGCGAGGAATACCCGGGCTCTGTGGATAGTTTGAGAGTGCACATCAGACGCTTACGGGAGAAAATCGAGGATAGCCCAGGCAATCCTAAAATCATTCTCACCAAAGCCGGTTTAGGGTATTATCTGGGCAAACCGGAGAGCTTGTAGGTAAACTCCTCGGTAAGACTGTTTTGGATCTGTTGTTTGGATTTTGCCTCACTTGTTATCTCTTCTTAATGTATTCTTAATATTTTTGTAATATATATAGTGTATACTTAATCGAACTGTAATCTTACAGGAATATAATACCATTGTGCAGGGGCAAATCGGTCTTCGGATTATATTTTGCGGGTCCATTTCAAACTATGACAGTGGAGGCAGGTGAGAAGAATTAGATGATAGAATTAGGTGTAATCGGAATAGATCGGATAAGTGAGATTATAAGACGGCTTGACGAGGCAGATACGATGGTTCGAGATGAGATAAGGGCGGAGGTGGATAGTACGGGTCAAAATCTAAAGGTTTCGTCCAGAGTGGCATCGCTGGTCAGGTGCCGTGCTGATCTCCAGAGCGCAATTACTGCTCTATTACAATGTCGTTGTGATACTATTGAAAATGCAAATAATGGGGAGGTAGCGAAATGAAGGTAGTTATGGAGCCGCTAAGCGGTACTGCAAAGGCCAACGTGGAGCGGGCAAGAGAGGAAATCAACCGCGTGCTCAATTTCAGGGGTCAGGTAGCCAGTGCTGAGGCAAAGGGGTCGGAAATTTTGGTGAGATTCACCATAAACCCCGATTGGGACTTGCCTCTATTTGAGAAGGTCAGCTATCTGACTGCCTGGATAGAGGCCAAGGTGAAAAGCGTTTTCAAAGTGGTAAGCATTTCTCTGGAAGAGGACGAGAAAACAGCTCGAACTAACCGCTGATTTTTCTTCTCTAAGCCTGCGCCTGATTCCTTAAAAGACGAGCTCAGTATTTACTGTCCTCTTTTTTGCTAAACAGGCCCTCTAGTTCTCCTCAATTTCTCCGTGAGCATGGGCACTATCTTGAACAGGTCGCCCACTATGCCGTATGTAGCCACCTGGAAGATAGGCGCGTTGGGGTCCTCGTTTA
>DATKWL010000271.1:0-3622 GCA_035529555.1 Dehalococcoidia bacterium
GTGACGTATATCTCCTCACCCATGGCTTCCAGTGTGGTCTGCGCTATCTCTTTCTGAGCCTGCGTTACGGCGCTGGTGGCTGTCCAGACGCTCATGCCCTGGCCGACCTGAGCCGGGGTGTTGGGCATTACCCTGATTACAGACTCGTGTCCCAATCCCTTGACAATGGTGTCGATCCTGGCTCCTGCGACAATGGAAAGCACCAGTTGACCCTGCTTGAGTTTGCCTTTCAGGTCTTTCAGCACTGCGATGAGTGCCTGAGGTTTGACGGACAGCACGATGACGTCGGAATTGCCGATTGCCTTGCTGACGTCTGAGGCGCAATTTACCTTGTACTTCTTACCTACAGCTGTGAGGCGCGTGGAATCTATGTCGCAGGCGTAAATCTCGCTGGGACGCGCCGACTTTTGTTTAAGCAGGGCGGCAATTATCGCCTCACCCATAAACCCTGCGCCGATGAATGCAATCTTCATTTTTATCTTACCTCTTAGCTTCTCTCACCGAAAATGGCTCGCCCTATCCTTACTAGTGTTGTCCCCTCCTCGATGGCAATCTCAAAGTCGTCAGTCATCCCCATGGAGAGGTGCCTCAGCCCCAGGGCATCCCGGAGTTGGCGAAGCTGGCGAAATGCAGGCCGTACCTCCTCTGTATCGCTCACCCAGGGGGCTATGGTCATCAGCCCTTCGATTTTGAGGTTGGGCAGCCTGCCAATTTGCCTCACTGCCTCGTTGATCTCGGATAGTGCAAAGCCGCTCTTGGTCGCCTCGTCGGCCACATTGACCTGGATGAGAACGCGCAGCTTCCTTTGGCTGCTATTGTCCAGAATCTCCGCCAGCTTGAGCGAGTCAACGCTATGGATTATATCAAAAAAGCTCGCTGCTGTCTTTGCCTTGTTGGTCTGAAGGTGACCTACCATGTGCCAGACGATGTCAGGCTTCAGTTTTTGAAGCTGCTCTATTTTGGATGTAGCCTCCTGAACCCGGCTCTCGCCGAAATGCCTCAAGCCCGCATTGAAAGCAGCTTCGATGACATCAGCCTCGACGGTCTTGGACACAGCAACCAGCGTTACCTCGGCGTGCGAGCGCCCTACCTTCTCACAAGCCCTAGCGATGCGGTGCTGCAATTTTTGGATGTTTTGTTCAATAGTCATATGTCTTATATCTTAACACACCCCGCACTTGTGACATTCACCAGGTGGACAGGGTGGTGTCTCAATGCCATGGCGTGACTTTTTCAATTCTTCTCCAAGATAATCGAAACTGACGCCGGAGTCCAGCACCGACCAGGGCAGAGTCTCAGCAAGCGGTATCTCGCGGTGTACATAGTTATCTGCGTTAAGGTTATTTTCCTTAAGCGCCTTACGCCAGGCGGCGAGGGAATTGCGTGGCATACTTGCCAGAACGGTGCCCAGCCTGGCATCGCCTCGTGCTAAAATTCCCTGCACTACGCTCCAGACTGTGCTCTCTGTTCGAACTTCGATGCCCTTTTTAGTTAGGCTATTCTTGATTAGATTAACACGGTGACTGAGTACATCCGCTCTTTCCATCGCCAGCCATTGGAAGGGCGTTCCCGCCTTGGGCACGAAAGGCTCAACAGTTATGGTGAGCCGGGTTAACGTTCCCTCTAAGCGCTCCTTTAAACTGAGGGTAAGGTTAATGATCTCGTCGATATCAGCATCGGTCTCTGTAGGCAGACCAATCATGAAGTAAAGCTTAATCTGCTTTATGCCCTGCTTTGCTATACTATCAACCGCTGCTATTATATCGTTCTCAGTTACGCGCTTGTTGATGATACGGCGCAGTCTCTCTGAGCCAGCCTCGGGAGCCAGGGTAATGGTCTGGGCTCCACTTTTAGCGAGAGCCTTGAGCACTGCCTGAGAAAAGGGGCTGAACCTCAGCGAGCTTACTGACAACTCGACATCCATCCGGTGAAGGGTGTAGGCAAGCTCACCTATCTCAGGATGGTCTGAGACGGCAGCAGCCAGGAGTCCTATCTTATTTGTATATTTGAGGCCGTTCTCGACTTGCTTCAACAGGCTCTCTAAAGTATGGAAGCGGAAGGGGCGAAACTGAAATCCGGCCAGACAGAAGCGACAGCCCCAGCCGCAGCCGCGTGCTATCTCTATGAGATACATGTCGCTGAATTCGGTATCAGGCGTCAGAATCACCGAGGTCGTGGCTACAGAGTCGAGGTCTTTGAGCCACTGGCGTTTAACAGGTTTGCCACTGCGTATTGTAGGAACATAAACTCCGGGCACAGAAGCCAGCGCTTTGAGTGACTTGTCCTTTTTGTCTTCGATTCCCTCGGTCAGGACGTCTATGAAGCGAGGCAGAATTGTTTCCCCTTCTCCTATGGCGAAGCAGTCGAAGAATGGGGATAGAGGCATGGGATTGGCGGTGATGCTGGGTCCGCCGGCGATTACCAGCGGATGTCTTTCATCACGGTCTGAAGCGAATACGGGTATTCCGCTGACTTTGAGGAGTTGAATTACGTTGAAATAATCCAGTTCGTAAGATATGGAAAATGCGAGGACATCGAAGTCGGGCAGCGGGCGTTGCGATTCCAGGCTGATGGGCTCTTCGGCTTTATCCTTTCGGGTTTCCCAGAAGACGCGTTCACAGACTATGTTGTCGTAGCTGTTGAGAAGTCTATAGATGGTCTGGAAGCCTAGGTTGGACATCCCGAGGTGGTAGGAGTTGGGGTAGATGAGGGCGATATGAATCCTGCCGCCCCAGTCCTTGCAGACAGTGCCGCGCTCTTTGTCAAGCCTTTGTCTTGCCTCTTTTACAGCTTTCCATGTCATGAATTATTCAGAAGGGTTTTTATAAAGGTCTTTCAACCCCCTGTAGTCCCCCAGTCTTGGGGGAATTTAAAAATGGGGGATGCCCCCAAACCCCCAGCAAAGGGGCAAATCCCCTCTGCACTCCCCATTAACATTTCGTGTATCCGCAGGCGGGACAGAGCAGGCAGCCTTCCTGATAGACGAGCAGGCAGGCACAGTCGGGACATTGCCCTGCCAGGTTCCTGATTAAGCCTCCCACAGCTACGGGATTGCCCTTGGTTTCGGTTTTGGGGTTAGATTCAGCCTTGCCATCGCTTACATATCTCTCCAGAACGCCTGCTATGGCATCGGCGCAGGAGAGGATGGCATGGCCTTTGTCCCAGGCGATGGATGGACATCTGATGCCTTTCAATTGCTTGATGATGGATTCTGCCTCTACTCCTGACCTCAAAGCCAAAGAGATTAGCCTGTTGATAGCCTCAAGCTGGGCGGAGGCACAGCCACCGGCTTTCCCTAATGTTCCAAATACCTCGAATAACTCCCTCCGCTCATCGAGAAATACCGCAACATAGAGGCTGCCGCAGCCTGTAGCCACCTTCTCATTGAAGCCCCAGGTGGTGCGCGGTCTATCTCTGGGCACGAGCTTGGCCTCTCTGGCCTCCTCTGGCTTTGTCGTTTTATCCTTCTCGCGGGTGCTTAAAACTTGGCTCTCGCGGCTCCTATCCCTGTAAATAGTTATCCCTTTGCAACCCTCTTCGTAAGCCAGCATGTAGACTCTGGCAACATCCTCTCTGGTGGCATCGTGAGGGAAATTGACTGTCTTGGAGACGGCGTTATCGG
>DATKWL010000272.1:0-2540 GCA_035529555.1 Dehalococcoidia bacterium
GGCTCGCGACCTATGTCATTATAATGCTTAGCGTGAGGTTTATCAAAGGTTTGGTGAGGACGTGATGTCAGCTTGATACCAGAAAAAGTAATTTAAACCATTACCCCTCTCTTCAAATCAATCATATACACCTTATCAACCCGGTCCATACCCCGAAGAAGTGTCAACCGAACCTTACATTAGCCAAACTCAGGCGGAATATAACCCGACACTCCGGGCGTCACCTTTATATTCAGATGAGCATAGTATTCAATGTGTAGCGAACGTCTGTTTTCTCTAGCTCTTTAGTAAGGTGCTCCGCATACTCGGGACCGGTGTAGTCTTCCTTAAATTGTTCCCGACCAAAGCCATTGTGTATGCACTGTTTCAAGATGCCACCCAACTCCTCCCCCCTTTCAAGAAGAATAACATTCCCAGCGCCACTTTTCTCAGTATGTAGTGCGGCAACAAGCCCGGCAGGTCCACTGCCGATTATGGTTACATCAGCTTCCATTCGTATTGCTTATGGACCTTCCAAAGATAATAGACTCTCCATTTACTCTGTCATCTTATCTTCGGGTATCCGGTGATTTCTGCAATTTTATTGTGTAGTGGTGACAGTGCAGGATAAATCTCTTTATATACTTCATTAAACAATCTGTTATAAATTAATGCATTCTCCTCGCGGGGAGTGAAGGTCCGGGTAACTCTTACCATATTATCCACAGCGTCATTAAAGTTGTTATATACCCTCAAGGTAACAGCGGCATCTATGGCGGCACCCAATGCTGAAAGATTGCTGGTATGCAACCTGCTTGTGGGAAGGTTGAAAATGTCTGCGGTTATTTGCATGACTTCGTCGCTTTTTGAGCCTCCACCACCGACCCTGATCTCCTTTATTTTACATCCCGAATGCTTCTCAATTATTTCCCCCAATCTTCGCAACTCGTATGCAATACCTTCGATAATCGCCCTGTAAATATGCGGCCTCGTATGCTCACCGGAGAAGCCTATTATTGCACCTTTGGAAAGGGGGTCATTCTCAAGCGGATGCCAGTAAGGCTGAAGAACCAAGCCCATAGAACCGGGAGGTATATCCTCCAGTTTTTTATCCAACAGCCCCTCTGGCTCTGTCCCAAGTTTCTTAGCCTCTTCCTCCTCGTATTTGGCAAACTCCCTTCTGAACCAGGATACCATCCAGTATCCTCTCCCCACAAAGCCTTCGAGTGCCCAGTGATCGGGAATTGCTGCTCCCCAGGTAAAGAAATCCATCTGAGGATGCTCTACATATTTGTTGGAGAGTAGTTCAATGACCGCAGCCGTTCCGTAGCTGATTTCAGCGACATCGTTACTTATTGCGCCAGCGCCCAGCAGTTCGGATTGTTTATCCCCCGCTCCGATGATTACGGGGAGACCTTGCGGTATGCCGAAATCTCTTGCGCCTTCCTCTGAAACCGTCCCTGCAATCTCGGCTGGTGAAACCAGTGGAGGTAACTTTTCTCGCTCAACCCCGAAAATCTGGTATACAACTTCCTTGGGATGCCACTTAAGCCCCTTAAGGTCGACGGGGAAAAGCCCTACTATCATGGAGGAACAATCTTTGAACTGGCTTGTTAGTGCGTGAAAGATATAAGATGAGACAGTGAGGAATATGTGCGTCTTATCATAATTTTCCGGCTCGTACTTTCTGAGCCAGTTAAACTTGGACCTTCTCTGATACTCCTTTAGCTTCGGTGTCATTCGAGAAATCCTGAAACCCAGTGATAGTAAGGCTCCACCGGGGAGCTTAAGCCCCTCTGTTTTGCGCTCATCAAGCCAGGTGATAGCGGGACGAACCGGTCTGCCAGCTGCATTGACAGGCACAATGGTGCTTCTGTGTGTTGTGATGGCAACGGCAGCGAGCTCATCTCTGGGAACACTGGAATTTTCCACCACACTCCTGGTTACTTTCTGGGTAATTCTCAGATACTCCTCAGCATCCTGCTCGGCAAAATTAGGTTGTGGAGCAAAGTAGGGGGTCACCGGATATGCATCGCCATATACCTCATTCCCTTTTTCATCGAAGATGAATGCCTTTATATTCTGCGTTCCCCCATCGATGACAACAAAATATTTCATCTTTTTGCCTTTTTACCAGTCGCTTTTTCCATCTCGCCTTTTATGTTCCGTGTCAACTTCCCTTCATTCATCGATAATTTGCTCCGCAACAAGTTCGGCTATATACTTCATGTCCACATCGGACAAGACAGCTTTACAGGTGGGGCACGCTGAAAGATAGACATCGGCGGCGGTTTGCTTAAGTTCACTAATGCGCATCAACCTTAATCTATCGCTGAGTCTGCAGTCTCCAATTCTCGCTCCGCATAATCCGCCGCAGCAGTGTGTATCCTCTCTTGAGTGAACTGGCTCTATTATCTCAAACCCCAGTGCTCCGAGGATCTCTCTGGGAGCAGTGGTAATACCCATATCGTTTGCCAGGATACAAGGGTCGTGAAAGGTTGCTGTATTATTTACTCCCCTGATACTTATCTTCCCTTTCTTAATCAAAGCGATGAGGAATT
>DATKWL010000273.1:0-3457 GCA_035529555.1 Dehalococcoidia bacterium
GACGGTTGTCGCCACATTCACGCCCCGCTCTGTTCGCTATGACCGGCTGGCTCGAAGACCCGAGCGCCCGCTCACCTTTAAGGAGGCTGAGCAACGTGATTTCGCCGAAATCGATAATGTGGAAAAGGGTGGGCCCATAGCGATGGCAGATTACACCATAATTAACGATGGAACTGAGAAAGACCTCTGTCGCGTGCTAGACAGATTGCTGTCCACCCTGGACACAGAGGAGGAACGAGAGAAATAGCCACCTTTATAATATGTCAGCTATATACATTATGTCTAGTAACGCTGCTCTTGCACATCGTGGATATACTGGGGAAATACTGAGGTATTTGTGACTGAACGGCGTTTAGACCTTCATCCAGTTCCGGAATCTTTTGAATAGACCACCCAGCCCCGTCTCCTTAGGTGGGTTGAGCAGTCTGACCTGGCTCTCCAGCTCTCTGATTCTCTCCTGGGCAGCGCCGAGCTGGCCGGCAAGCTGGAGATTTGTCTTTTGCAGTTCAGTGATAATGTCCAGAGCCATTTTAGGATTGATTTCTAGAGGAGGGGTTCTTCCCTGAGCGGTGGCGCTGTCCGCAGCATCGGATTTCTCCGCATCAGTGGTATCTTCTGAAGCCGTGGCGTCATCCGATTTGACCGCCTTTAACTGCTCCTGGGATAAACCGAATATGCGGTATTCCTCTCCGTACTTGCCCTGGACAAGTACGTAAGGGATCTTGCCATCCTTGATATGACGGCGTATTGTTTTAGTGGACACGCCGAAAGCCTTGGCAGCCCCGGCGATGGTCAAACCCTGGTCATCCATAGCTCGGTAAAAGGGTATACCCACACTATGAGCCTTGTCAAGGGGTTTTAAAGTCCTTTTTGCACATGGTAAAATAAAATACTGGAAAGTCTCTTTGTCAGTTTGAAAGGCGAAATATGGTTAATAGAAGTAAAAAACCCTTGCGCCCACTCATGAATATACCTCTAAAAGAATCTCCCGGCCTATTCAAGCAGTTCATAGAATCAGCATCAGAGGCTTTCGTTCTGCTTGACGAAAATCTCACCTGCTTGAGCATAAATCAGGCAGGCGCAAGACTGCTTGGCATGCCGCAGAGCGAGCTAATCGGGAAAAATATCTTGGATGTCGTGCCTGATGTCAAGAAGTCAGGAAGATACGATAAATACATGAATGTAATAAAAACCGGGGAACCTTTCTATTCAGATGAACTCATCCCCAGCCCCAAGTTTGGCGATAAACGGCTGACCGTTAAGGCGTTCAAAGTAGGAGCCGGTCTCGGTATGATTGTTGACGATGTCACTGAACGCAAGAAGACAGAAGATGCACTACGGCACAGTGAGGAATTTTTCCGCGCTGTAACTGAAAACGCACTGGATGGCATCACTGTGCTCGATATGAACGGGAAGATAGCTTACGTGAGTCCTTCTGTTAAACACATTCTGGGATATAAACAAGACGAGCTAATCGGCACCGACTATTTTTTCATCTCTCACCCGAATGAAATCCTACAAGATTCAAAATTGTTCGATAATTTGACTCAGATATCGACCTTTAATACACGCACGGAATCAATGGTGAAGCACAAGAATGGCTCATGGCGCATTGTTGAAGCAGTGGCTAATCCAGTTTCTAGAAATGGTATAGTAGACGGAATCGTAATCAACTGGCGCGATATCACCGAGCGCAGAAGAATTGAGGAGGAGTTGCGCAGCCTCTCTTCCTACCTGCAACAAGCGCGAGAGCAGGAAAGAGCGCTTATAGCACGTCAAATTCACGACGAGCTGGGACAGGCTCTCACCGCCTTTAAGATGGATTTGGCCTGGTTGAACCACAGATTGAACGCAGAGCAAGAACCATTGCTTAAGAAAACCAGAGCGATGTTAGAGCTAACCGATAAGGCCATCCAGACGGTAAGAACCCTGTCCTCAGAACTAAGTCCAAAATTAATAGAGGACCTGGGCCTTGAGGCAGCTCTAGATTGGCTGACGGAGGAGTTTCAAAATCGAACCGGAATAGAATGCAAGCTTACCCTCAAATCAAAGGATATTGCTCTAGAACCAGAACGTGCCACCGCTGTCTTCCGCATATTTCAGGAGGCTCTAACAAATATAGCTCGCCACGCTAATGCAACTAAAGTGAAGGTTAGCCTTCGAGAGACGGATAGCAAATTTGTGTTTAGAATAGTAGATAATGGCAAAGGAATCACGAGAGAACAGGTTTCCAACCCCAGGTCATTTGGACTGATGGGAATGAGGGAGCGCGCACGCTTCTGCGGCGGCGAGGTTGAAATCACCGGTTCGCAGGATAAAGGCACTGCGGTTATTGTCCGTATACCACTGAATAAAGAGGAGCCCCGATGATAAAAGTACTGATAGCCGATGACCATGCTATTGTTCGCGAGGGTTTGAAGCAAATTGTGGCCGATGTCCCAGATATTGATGTAGCTGGAGAAGCTAAAGATGGTCATGAAGCATTGGATATGATATCGAAGAACAATTATGACGTGGTTCTATTGGATATTTCCATGCCCGGCATAAGCGGGCTGGATGTCCTCAAGCAATTGAGAAGCCAGAAACCCCAACTCCGCGTTCTGATACTGAGTATATATCCCGAGGAACAGTATGCTGTACGAACCCTGAAGGCAGGAGCCTCCGGATATTTGACCAAGGAAAGCGCACCGGATGAACTTGTCGCAGCCATAAGAAAAGTGTCCCAGGGAGGTAATTATGTAAGCCACTCACTCGGGGAGAAATTAGCCACCAATTTGAGGTTAGATGCCAACAAGCAGCCGCACGAGGCGCTTTCTGACCGTGAGTTTCAAGTGATGCGCATGATCGCCTCAGGGAAAAAGGGCAAAGAGATTGCAGAAGAACTACTTCTCAGCGTAAAAACTGTGAGCACTTACCGCCGCCGTGTCCTGGACAAATTAGGAGTTAAGCATAATTCGGCATTGATTCGCTATGCAATGCAGAACCACCTTCTCGAATGAAGGGCTCTAAGAGCAAACCTCATTTATCACACTAACCGCGAACCTGTCAATCCTTCTGCGTCATTTCCTGTAAGATTTTTCCTACAAACAAATCGGATAATCGCTGATACTTATATCGCACACGCTGAATTAAAATATTTATCTTGTAAGATAACAGTTTTGCTCTAGCTAGAAGGAGATATCAGATGCAGGACATGAAGTTCTATGACTTCAAATTCCAATACCCGGCTCTCACCACCTTCGCCATGCTTCGTCAGGCCTGGATTGCGGTCAATAAAGTGGCCGAGACCAAGCTCCTGAAGGTGGGGTTGACACCGGAGAAACTCGCCGTCCTCTGGGCTTGCAGGGATTATCCCGGCACCTTGATTCCGGCGGAGGTAGCACGCCTGGTCTTCCGTGAAAACCAGACTATCGCCGGGCTTCTCAACAGAATGGAGGCTGAGGGCCTCGTGCAGAGG
>DATKWL010000274.1:0-8998 GCA_035529555.1 Dehalococcoidia bacterium
GAATCCGTCCCTGCCCGGTGGCACCACCATCCAGGTGAGGCTGGACAAGAGCAACGTAAACGTGGCGAATGCGGTATCGAAGGCTGTGAGCGATGCCATGCTGAAGACGATAGAAGAGCAGGGGTTCGAGGTCCCCATCTCGGTTGATGCCGGGGATGCCATCTATGGCAAGGGCGCCAAGTTCATGGACTTTTTCGTGCCGGGCATCATGGCATTTGTGGTGTTTTTGCTCACCACTCTGCTCACCCTGATATCCTTTGTGGGCGAGCGTACCTCGGGCAATCTGGAGAGGCTGCAGGCAACCCCTTTAAGGGAGAGCGAGATTGTGATAGGCTACGCCATCGCCTTCAGTATCATCGGCATGCTGCAGACCGTGGTCCTGCTCACCATAGGCGTACTGGTGTTCAACATCATGATAGTGGGGAATATATTCCTGGCTTTTTTGGTGATAGCTTTGCTGGCGATAGTGAGTTTGAGCCTGGGCATATTGCTCTCCAGTCTGGCGAAGAGAGAGGCGCAGGCGATACAGTTCTTCCCTATCATAGTGCTGCCTACATTCCTGCTGGCGGGCATTTTCTGGCCTGTGGAGGCAATACCTTCCTGGCTGAGGCCGTTATCGTACGCTATCCCGCCGAGCTACGCTGTCGATGCCACGCGCTCGGTAATGCTGCGGGGTTGGGGGATAGGGGGAATCTGGATTGACCTCGTGGCGCTGTTCGGCTTCGCCGTCGCATTCCTCGCTCTGGCGATCTGGTCTTTGAAAAGGGTTAGGGCGTAGATAAAATTGCAAAGTGAAAAATGCAAAATGCGGTTTGCAGGGGCGCGGTCATCGCGCCCAATCTGCTATAATAATCTGGTAACTTTTACCGAAAAAGGTTGATTACATGGAAGAACTCCTGAAGCAGGCAAAGAAGGTGGCTGAGGATGCGGAGGTCTTTGCAGTGTCGCGCAGCGAGACCGACGCCATATTCGAGACAAATCGTTTGAAGCAGGTGGTAACCCGCGAGACCTCGGGTAAAGCGCTGCGCCTCATCAAAAACGCCAGGATAGGTTTCTCAGCCAGCAACAGGGTAGATGGCGCCAGGGAGCTGGTGGATATGGCACTGGAGATGGCACCCTTTGGCGCTGAGGCAAAGTTCCAATTCCCATCGCTTGAGGCTTACAACAGGGTTGAGGTCTATGACCATGCGGTAGAGAAGGTCACCGAGGAGCAGATGGTCGAGCTGGGGCGATCGCTCATCGACCGGATACGGGCACACACCCCCGAGCTCGTCTGTCAGGGTGGGGTGTCAAAGAACACTATCTCCGTTGAAATATTTAACTCCCGAGGCGGGCACGCGACCTACAAGAAGAGCGTTTTCAGCCTGAGCATCGAGGGTGTGCTCATCAGGGGCACGGACATGCTGTTTGTGGGGGACAGCGAGAGCTCATGCCATCCGATTTCCGATTTCAATACCGTGGCTGCCAACACTATAGAGCAGTTGGAGCGAGCTAAGGAGCTAGCACCGTCGCCCGAGGGTAAGCTGCCGGTGATTTTTACTCCGCTCGGGGTTGCCAGCACCCTGCTGATGTCTATTGCGATGGGCGTCAACGGCAAGGTCGTTTTGCAGGGGGCATCGCCGCTGGGACACAGGAAGGGTGAGCAGGTTTTCGATAAAAGGCTCACCATCTGGGATGACCCTTTGATGCCGTACCGACCTGCCAGCAGATTTTGCGACGACGAGGGAGTGCCCAGCCAACGGAAACCCTTGATAGAGAAGGGCGTGGTGGCTAATTTCATTTATGACCTGCAGACTGCAGCTCTGGCAGGTACGAAGAGCACCGGCAATGGCTCGAGAAGCCTGGCCAGTCTGCCCACGCCATCGCTCAGCGCCGTGGTCATTGAGGAAGGCGATACCAGCTTCGAAGACATGGTTGCCGATATCAAGGATGGGCTGGTGGTTGAGGAGCTTATGGGTGCAATCATGGGCAATGTGCTGGGAGGCGATTTCAGCGGGAACGTGCTTCTCGGCTACAGAATAAGCAATGGGAAGCTGGTGGGGCGGGTGAAGGATACCATGGTCTCGGGCAATATTTACGAGGCTTTGCAAGAAGTCGCTGCCATCGGTAATAAGGCGAGATGGGTGGGAGGGATGGTACTGACCCCGCATATATATTGTCCCAGGCTGGCAGTATCAACCAAGAAGTAGGGGCGAGGTTTCCTCGCCCTCAAGGTTTGGAGCAGGTGCTCCAACTTACCCGAAAACAGGGTTCAGGGAAAAGTAATGTCGTCGTTGGAAGACTATCTGAAAGAACTGCGCGATACCAGCAAGCCGCTGGTTGTCTCGAAGCTGGTCAACCTCTCGGACCTCTCCAGCAAGGAGTTGGAGGTTTTCGATGGGGTGTGGCCCAGCATTGATGTGGCGAGACGCAGAGAGATAGCGGAGCGCCTGGCGGAGCTTGCTCAGGATAATCTCGATTCGGATTTCGACAAAGTTCTTCGTACCTGTTTGTTCGATGCCGACAGCGAGGTGAAGATAAGAGCCATGGAAGGGCTGCTGGAATGCGAAGAGCGTTCCCTGCTCGACCCCTTGATTAATCTGCTTATGGGTGATTTGGACCACGCGGTACGTGCTGCTGCCGCCTCCACTCTGGGCACATTCGCCCTGCTTGTAGAATTCGGCGAGCTCTCTGCGAACGATGTCGCCAAGGTGGAGAAGGCTTTGTTTACCGCTTACAATAATAAGAATGAGCAAACCGACGTACGTTGCAGGGCGCTGGAAGCGGTAAGCACGATAAGCAAACCTCAAGTCGATGACTTGATTCGTCAAGCTTATCAGAGCAATGACCTTGAGTTTCAGTCCAGCGCCTTATTCGCCATGGGGCGCAATTGTAACAAGAGTTGGCTGCCCATAATTCTGAAGGAACTGCGTAGCCCTTATCCTCAATTGAGATTTGAGGCAGCGAGGGCTTGTGGGGAAATCGAGTCAGAGGAGGCAGTGCCCAGGCTCATCGAACTCATCAAGGATGAGGATGCGCAAATTCAGCTTGCCGCAATAGAGGCGCTGGGGAGAATCGGAGGTCAGCAGGCAAAAAAGACGCTGCAGGACTGTCTGGAGGACGAGGACGAGGTAATCAGCGAGGCGGCGCAGGATGCGCTGGATGAGTTGAAATTCTGGGAAGACCCCCTCGCGCTCTAGGTATTGTCCAGCACCAGCGCAACTGCTCCCAGAAGACCGGGGTTGTCTCCCAGTTCGGGCGTGGTTATGCGTACCTTGATATCCTGCATCACTCTTTCCGCAACTACTCTGCGCACCGGATCAAAGATGAGGTCTCCTGATTTAGAGACCCCACCTCCTATTATTACAATCTCCGGATTGAATAAATGAACCAGATTGACTACACCTACACCCAGATTAGTCCCTGCTGTATTCATAATCTCTTTAGCCATATCATCGTCCAGCCTGGCTGCCCTCTCCACCACCTCGGCGGTTAAATCGCGTAAATCTCCCTCTACCAGCTTGGGGATAAGGCTGCTTTTACCTTTTGCAAGTTTATCGATGGCCATTCGTGCGATGGCGGTGCCCGAAGCCAGAACCTCCAGACAGCCTGTATTGCCGCAGTTACATTTCGGCCCGTTGATGTCAATGGTCATATGCCCGACCTCTGCAGCGAAGCCGCAAGAGCCCACTAACAGTCTGCCGCCGGCAATAACGCCTCCCCCGATCCCTGTGCTCACTGTGATATAGACGAGGTCATTACATCCTCTGCCTGCGCCGAACCTGTGCTCACCCAGAGCGGCGAGATTGGCATCGTTGCCCACCCAGACCGGCAGATTGAGCTCTTTTTCAAAGATATCCTTCACGGGGGTGTTATACCAGACCAGCAGGTTTGGGGAGGTAAGCAATACCCCTGTTTCCTGCCTGACTAGGCCGGCGATGGCTATTCCCATGCCTCTTAATGAAGCTTGCTCTGTTTCGGAGAGCATATCCGATATGGATTTCTGAATTTGCTTTATAGCCTGCTCCGGCTCGTTCGGGGACTCAACAGGGGCTTTAACATATTTTAGGATTTCCCCTCTCTCGTTTGCTAAAGCGAGGCGGAAATTTGTGCCACCGAGGTCGAGTGCCAGAATGAGATTTTTGTTTTTGCTCAAGATGCCCTCTCCGAATTTGCTGGGTATAGTATATCATCGCGCTTACTGGCTTGTCTAACTGGTATTTTGGAGGTCGTTTAGCAACCCTTTTCAACCCCCTGTTGTCCCCCATTCTTGGGGGACTTTGGGAGCCGGGGGACATCACCAGATCCCCGTCAGAAGGGCTTCGCCCTCCGGGCTCCCAGGTCGCTAATCAAACTCTATTTTGTATTGGCGAAAATGTCACAAATATTTAATCTTTCCCCTGCTAATTTGATGATTTCTTTATGACAAATATATGAAAATTGAAGCCAGTAGACTCGCTTCAACAGGTCGGGTTGACAGCATGCGCGTCAAAGTTTTATACTCGTGCGTGTAGATACCTACTTCAATAAAAATATTATGCAGGAGGTGTACATGGTTAAACGTATCATCTTTCTGGTATTCACACTAGCTCTAATCCTACCCCTCGTTCTAATTGGCTGCGGAGAGGAAGCCCCCGCAGCACCCCAGGTTCTTCGCGCTAACCTGGCTGGAGAGCCCTCCACCATTGACCCCAATCGCGCATCGTGGGCTCTTGAGCGCTCCGTGATTATGCAGTGCTTCCAGGGTCTTTTGGAATTCAACCAAGACCTGACGTTGAAAGCGGTAGTTGCCAGGGAAATTCCCACTGTAGGTAACGGTGGCATTTCCTCGGATGGTATGACCTACACCTTCAAACTTCGCACCAATGTTACCTGGAGCGATGGAGAGAAGGTGACAGCGCAGGATTTTGAATACAGCATCAAGCGCTTGCTGGATCCGGATCTGGCATGCGAGTACGCTGGATTCTACTTCGACATCGTGGGAGGCGAGGACTACTTCGGTGCTGCTGACCAAGACGCAGCTACCAAGGCGCAACTCAGGGATGCCGTAGGCGTGAAAGCTAAGGACGACTACACACTAGAGATAAACATAGTTAGGCCGCGTCCTACATTCCTGCAAATTATGGCGCTCTGGTGCACATATCCTGTTAGAGAAGACATCATAGAGGCATATGGTGCCCAATGGACCGAGCCACCCCACTATATTGGAAACGGACCGTTCGTCCTCACCGAGTGGGTGCATCAGGACCATATGACTTTCAAGGTCAATGAGGATTACTGGGGCACCAAGCCCAAACTCAGCGAAATCCAGTACAAAATGATTACAGACCAGAACGCTGAGCTGGCAGCTTACATGAACAACGAGTTGGATTTGGCTCGCGTGCCCACGGGCTCAGAGAAGACCATTATGGATGACCCCGTGCTGAGTCAAGAAATCGTCCGCTACCCGGAGCTGATCACCTTCGCCTTCCAGTTCAATGTTAGCAAGCCACCGTTCGACAACAAATTGTTGCGGCAGGCAATATCCACAGCCATCGACCGTGTATCTTTTGTGGATAAGGTGAGAAATGGCGTTGGTGCACCTGCTTATAGCTGGATTCCACCTGGAATGCCTGGATATGACCCTGAGCTGGGGCTGGAGTACACGTTCGACGTAACCAAGGCCAGGCAACTGCTGGTTCAGGCTGGTTACTCCGATGTAAGCAAACTGCCTGAAATCAAATTCCAGTATTCTGATACAGCAGGAAACCGCCTCATCGCCCAGTTCCTTCAGGGGCAGATACAGGATAACCTGGGCATAACCATAACGCTGGAACCTATGGAGACCAAAGCCTTCCAAGAGCTCGTCAATGCCGAGCTGCACAACTGGGCATGGTTTGGCTGGGGCGCAGATTATCCTGACCCCGATAACTGGCTGCCCGAGTTGTTCGGTACCGGTGCAGGAAACAACCATACCACATACAGCAACCCGGAGTTTGATGCACTGGCAGATGAGGCTTTATCGGAATTGGACAATACAAAACGTCTTCAACTCTGGGCTCAAGCTCAGGAAATGGTGATTGACGATTGTCCCATAGCCACAATGTACTATCGGGAAAGATTCTGGCTGGCCAAGCCCAATGTTAAGGATCTGTTGACCACAGGTATGGATGGACAGCTACCCGGCGATATGTTCTTCTATGAAACGTATTTGTCCGAGTAAGCGTCGGTAGTTTGTGGTAGAATAAATACATAGAGGGGGCCTTGAGAGGTCTCTTAGGGCTCCCTCTATATAGTGGTGTTGTGTGGACTAACACGTGCTGAAGTACACTGTTCGCCGTTCCTTCTGGATAATTATAGTCCTCCTCGCTGTTGCCTTCATTACCTTCTCCCTGATGCACCTCGTGCCCGGCGGACCGTGGGACAGAGAGAAGACACTCCCACCTCAAGTTGTAGAGAACCTGAATATAAAGTATGGCCTGGACAAGTCATTCTTCGAACAGTTCGGCAATTTCCTCTGGGGCGTGCTCCAAGGCGACCTTGGCCTTTCCTACACTTATCAGGACCGTGATGTTACTGACATCATATTACAAGGCCTCCCCAAAACCGCCATCCTGGGAATCACCGCATTTCTCCTCGCCATAATTATCGGCATACCTCTGGGCATGGCGGCAGCGCTCAGGCAAAACTCAATTATTGACTATTTTTCGGTATTCTTTTCCACCCTGTTCGCCAGTATACCTGGCTTCGTTCTAGGTATATTCCTGATTATCCTTTTCTCCGTCACATTGCACCTTCTGCCCACGGGAGGCTGGGGCAGCCCCAAGCAACTAATTATGCCTGCATTCGCCCTGGGCGCGCTGCCCGCTGCCTATATTGCCCGCATCACCAGAGCCAGCATCCTTGAGGTCTCCCGTCAGGACTATATACGTACGGCTCGTGCTAAGGGATTGAGAGAACGTGTAGTAATGTTCCGCCACATTCTGCGCAATGCCCTCATCCCGGTCTTAACAATTGCAGGTCCCGAGCTGGCATTTCTCATCGCAGGCTCTTTCATCATTGAGACTCTGTTCTCCATACCCGGCATCGGGCGTCTCTTTGTGCAGGGCGTTTTCCAGCGTGACTATGGGCTTATTATGGGAGCCATACTCTTCTATGCCTTCGCTGTAGCTATTGTGAATCTGATTGTGGACCTGTTGTATGCAGTGGTGGACCCGCGTATCCGCTATGATTGAGGATTGGATTTATGTCTATGGCAGAAGATGTAGTTCAAACTGAGGCAGTTCGTCCTCACCACACCCTCTGGGGCGACGCCTTTATACGGCTCAGGCGCAATCGCCTCGCCGTAGTTGGGGGCGTTTTAGTTCTGCTTGTCGCTCTGGCAGCCATCTTTGTGCCGATATTCAGCCCCTATGGATTTGCCCAGCAAAACCTGGATGCCATCAGGGAGGGGCCGAGCTGGAGCCACCTTTTTGGAACCGATGAGCTGGGACGGGATGTATTTACCAGGCTGTTTGCCGGCGCGAGAACCTCTTTAATGGTAGGTATCTTCGTGCAGGTCATCGTTATCGTTATCGGACTGCCCATCGGTGCCATAGCAGCATATGCAGGAGGCAGAACCGACAATCTCATCATGCGGTTCGTGGATGTGATGTATGCCTTCCCCGATATTCTACTCATCATCCTCATCCGCGCCATCCTCGGCGGCAGCATTTACATGATATTCCTGGCCATCGGGCTTGTAGCCTGGGTCAATGTAGCCCGCTTGGTGCGCGGCCAGATACTATCATTGAAGGAACGTGATTTCGCCACTGCGGCCCGGGCTATGGGTGCGCCAGGCAGATACATAGTATGGCGTCACCTCTTACCCAATTCTCTGGGGCCCATTATCGTCCTGATAACTTTCGGTATACCACGTGCCATATTCGCCGAGGCAGCCTTGAGCTACATAGGCATAGGAATAAAACCACCGACACCCAGTTGGGGCACTATGATACGGGATGGCTATGACCTCATCTTCTCCGCCCCTCATCTGGTGCTGTTCCCTGCCATAGCTTTAGGCATACTCATGCTGGCATTCACCTTCTTAGGAGATGGGCTGCGGGATGCCCTGGACCCGAGATTGAGGCGTTAGGAATTGAGCACTTTACTTCAAGTTAGCAACCTGTCAACCCACTTCTACACACAGGACGGTGTGGTGAAGGCAGTTCAGGATGTCTCCTATGAGGTAGCAAAGGGCGAGACCATAGCCCTGGTAGGAGAAAGCGGTTGCGGCAAGACAGTTAGCGCTCTTTCCATCGTTCGTCTCATCCCGGAGCCACCGGGTAAGATTGTATCAGGCCAGGTAATCTTCGATGGCAAAGACCTGCTGAAGCTTTCCCAGGATGAGATCCGCGAGGTGCGAGGGGCCAAGATTTCCATGATATTCCAGGAGCCCATGACCTCTTTGAATCCGGTGCTCACCATAGGCCGTCAGTTAACCGAGGCATTGGAATTGCATCAGAGAATGAACAAGAAAGAAGCTGTAAAGGAAGCCATTCGGTTATTAAAACTGGTGGGCATACCTCAGGGGGAAGGCCGCATTAAGGACTATCCCCATCATTTCAGCGGTGGTATGCGTCAGCGCGTAATGATGGCGATGGCTATATCGTGCCAGCCACAATTAATCATCGCCGACGAGCCGACCACGGCAGTGGATGTAACCATACAGGCACAGCTTCTGCAGATGATAAGAGAGATAACGGACAGGCTGGGCACTGCGATTATAATTATCACACATAACCTGGGAATTGTAGCTCGCTATGCCAGCAGGGTATATGTGATGTATGCCGGCCGTATTGTGGAACATGGCCCGGCTATGGCGATTTACCACAACCCCAAACATCCCTATACCGTGGGTCTGCTCGCTTCAGTGCCGCGCCTCGACGAAGCCAGGAAGACGCGCCTGGAGCCCATCAAGGGGCAGCCGCCTGACCTTATCGCTCCGCCAGTGGGTTGCGCATTCTGCCCTCGTTGTTCTCAGGCTGACCCTCAATGCCAG
>DATKWL010000275.1:0-4120 GCA_035529555.1 Dehalococcoidia bacterium
CTGGTCGCTAATGGAAAGGACAACGCCCTGTAGCAACCGAGGACCAAAAGGAACCCAGACCGCATGTCCTACACTAAGGGATAAATTTGGCGGTATGGAGTAGCTGAATGTTCTCGGTTGCGCTGCAGGAGCATTTACAGCGACCTCAGCGTATTTCATCCTTTGACTTTACCTTCTGGCGGGCCGCCTTACCGCTGAGCTGGCGCAGATAATAGAGCTTTGCCCGGCGTACTTTGCCGAAGCGAACCACTTCAACTTTTTCCAGCCTTGGTGAATTAAAGGGGAAGGTGCGTTCTACTCCAACTCCCTGGAACACCTTTCTCAGGGTGAAATTGGCCCCTGCTCTACTCTTTCGCACCCGGATCACCACGCCTTCAAAAGTCTGGCTTCGCACCTGGTCGCCCTCTACAATTTTCATCTTGACCTTAACTGTGTCGCCGGGATTCATCTTGGTGATATTCTCGTTTACTTTGGTTTCAACTAAAGTGCTTATGTCCATTGTTTTTCTCCTCAACCTGGCCTTTAGTTAGGCACATTTTATTTAGAGCGGCTTGCCGCTTTATCCGCAATTAGCTTTTTCTCCTGTGGCGAAAGGTTTGCCTTCTCGAACAGGTCCGGTCGTCTTAGCATGGTGCGTAGAATCGACTGCTCCCTGCGCCACCTGGCAATCTGGGCGTGATTTCCTGAAATCAGCACCTGGGGGACCTCCCAACCGCGACAAACCTGCGGGCGGGTGTATTGCGGATATTCCAGAAGCCCTGCCGCGTGTGAATCCTCAACTGTTGCCGCTTCGGAACCCAGAGCCCCAGGCAGAAGTCTGACTACCGCATCTGTGACGACCATTGCTGCTAGCTCACCACCAGTTAGAATATAGTCTCCAATGCTGATTTCGTCGGTAACGAGGTGCTCTATAACCCTCTCGTCAATCCCTTCATAGTGTCCGCAGATTAGAATCAATCGGTCGTGTGTTGCCATTTCGGCGGCTGTCTTCTGGTCGAAGACCCTTCCCTGTGGAGAAAGTAAAATAACAGGAGCATTATTGTTGTCGCCCTGTGCTTTTATTGCTTCCACAGCATCGAAGAGTGGTTCCGGCTTCATAACCATGCCCGCCCCACCGCCGAAGGGATAATCGTCGACCACATTGTGTTTACCTATGCCCCAATCGCGCAGATTGTGAATGACAATGCTCACGATATTGCGTTCCACAGCCCTTTTGATGATGCTTTCATCGAATGGGCCCTGGAACATGGGGGGGAACAGGGTCAGGATATCAATGCGCATTTCCTCCTCCTCACCTGCCTCCTTTTCCTTTTTGTGTCTCAGCGCACTCCGATGCCTCTCCCCTCAGGGTTTCCACAGCGTGAGGCAAGGCTGGCATTATCGCCTCCAGACACTCTCTAACTGCCTTGGGGCTACCGGGCAGATTTATGATGAGAGTCTTTTTTCTCGTACCAGCCACTGCCCGGCTGAGCATGGCATGGGGTGTTTTCTTGAGGCTCTCCGCCCGCATTACCTCGGCGAATCCCGGTGCAATCCTGTCTATCACATCGAGTGTAGCCTCAGGGGTGACATCGCGCGGGGCAAGACCGGTGCCCCCTGTGGTAATTATCAGGTCAACCTTGCCGCTGTCAGACCAGTCGACCAGCTTTTTCTTGATGAGTTCTCTTTCGTCGGGAACGATGGCATATTCCACTACGCGGCTGTCCATATTAGAGAATATCTCCTTGATGGCCTCGCCACTTTTATCCTCTCGTTTCCCCTGAGAGCCCTTATCGCTAACGGTCAGTATGCCCACGGTAAACATAGTTCGGAATCCTGTTTTATTTGAACCTTACTATCATATCATACCAGCGCCTGGTTGCAAATATCAGCTCGTGCGAACGTATGGAAACTAAATTAACGCTCGCTGTGGATGTTATCATCCACAGCCAAACAGAAGGCATGTGATATTGCGGGATGATAATATCCCGCAAGGAGCGAATTTTTTCAGGAATAGGATTTCAGTTCATTCCCAACAGATTTTACCAAAATGTTCATGGTAGCAAATATAGTCTTATAATCCAGATTAAGATATACGCCTCTCATAGCTTCATATGCAATCTTGTATTTTTTATAACGTTTCCACTCGGATTCCGAGTGGGCTACCATGTGTCGTAAGAGGAAGTGAACTAAGCTATCGAGCTCACTTACAAGGTCTTGCTTGACTGCCTTCTTGTCGGCTAGATTTCTGATCCTATCATATTCACTCCATCTTTTGCTCTGACCCTTCAGCACTTCGTCGATCGAGTATAGTCTAATGGCGCTGGATGCTAGGTGAGCGCTTGCGTAGAGCAAGGCAGTATTCTGGCGTAAGTATGATGGATCTTCGCAATGTTGAGCGAATTCTCCGATTTTCAATCGTAGTTGAGCTTCGTCAACATGGCTATTAGAACTGACAGCCAATTCGTGGTACATTTGTGCAACTGTCCATAGCTGTTGTATTTGTCTTTTCGTAACTGTGTTCATAATGTGCCCCCCAGATTTCTTGCGTATTTTGTCGCTATGAGCAATTAGTTACTTAGTTGCTGCCAGCCATCTTTAAATTTATGGCCATTTTCTATCAGGAGCTTACGAGACACATCCTTTCTTGTCGTGAAATGCTTAATGAAAGACGATATATGGTCGGAAGGTATTATCCAAACTGAAGGACTAACTAGCGGATTTGATATATTACCCTCAAATGACAGGAATATATAGAAGTGGGTCGGGTCGTTGTCGATGCTGACATTGTCTGCAGGCCAATAGCTGTCTCGGCCGGCTAACCCCTTTACATCAATAGTATATATACCGTGAGTCTTACGACGTATAAGAATATCTACAGACTTCTTGTTGCCGAGAGTTAGATAGGCCTCAATGCCACGTCGATAGAGCGCAGAGAGGACCCAGAACTCAGATGCGAGATTAGTATTGTATCGATTTGTCATAGCTACCTCCCATTCGTAAACTTCTTCTGCGATTGTAGGCATTGTATGTTGGGGAGTAAGGCGATGTCAAGTGAGATTCGCCATAAGTTGTGGTAAACGAGGTGTTTTTGTGGTATTATTGACTTCGGGAAATAGAGAATTTAAGAACGATGGTCCCTAAATATAATCCTCAGGAGATTGAAAAGAGGTGGCAGGCGAGATGGGAAACCGACCGCCTCTATGAAGTCCATGAGAACTCAGAGCGACCCAAGTGGTACGCTCTAACCATGTTCCCCTATACCTCGGGAGACCTCCATATCGGCCACTGGTATGCCATGGCTCCCTCGGATGTCCACGCCCGCTTTAAGCGAATGCAGGGTTACAATGTTCTTCATCCCATAGGCTTCGATGCCTTCGGTCTCCCTGCGGAGAACGCAGCTATCAAGCATGGTATTCATCCCTATAAGTGGACGATGAAGAATGTCGAGAATATGCGTCAGCAGCTCAAGACCATGGGCGCAATTTATGACTGGCGCAGAGAGGTTATTACCTGCCTACCCGAATATTACAAGTGGACACAGTGGTTCTTTCTCAAGTTGTATGAAGCTGGTCTGGCTTACCGTGCCAAAGCACCAGCCAACTGGTGCCCTCAATGTAAGACCGTTCTCGCCAACGAGCAGGTCGTGGGCGAAGGGAACTGCGAGCGCTGTGGTACCCCTGTTACCAGAAAAGACCTCGAGCAGTGGTTCTTCAGGATAACCAAATACGCCGATGAGCTGATGGAGCATAAAGACATAGATTGGCCGGAACGGGTGAAGCTGATGCAGCGCAACTGGGTGGGCAAGAGCGTTGGCGTGCAAATATCGTTCGGAATTGAGGGGCTGAAAGACGAGGAAATCAGGGTTTTTACTACGCGTCCCGATACTATCTTCGGCGTTACCTTTATGGTGTTTGCACCGGAACATCCTCTGGTTGCCAGGCTGACTACATCTGAACACAAGAAAGAGGTGCAGGATTATATTGAGCGCACCAGAGGTCAGACTGATATAGAGAGGTTGTCCTCGGAGAAAGAGAAGACCGGCATCTTCATCGGAGCCTACGCCATAAACAAGCTCAACGGCGAGAGGGTGCCTATCTGGATTGCCGACTATGTGCTGCTCAGCTACGGCACCGGCGCG
>DATKWL010000276.1:0-4300 GCA_035529555.1 Dehalococcoidia bacterium
TGCAGTCAACCAAATTGCTACCTTCCAGGCAGCGGTGCAGTTCGCCCGCGCCGAGGGAATCATACCCGCGCCTGAGCCGGCTCACGCCATCAAAGTAGTCATCGACGAGGCACTCAAGTGCAAACAGTCGGGCGAGAAGAAGAACATATTACTCGCCCTGAGCGGACACGGTCACTTCGACCT
This sequence comes from Dehalococcoidia bacterium, assembly GCA_035529555.1. Classification (GTDB taxonomy): domain Bacteria; phylum Chloroflexota; class Dehalococcoidia; order SZUA-161; family SZUA-161; genus VGNW01. Next base: position 184 of record DATKWL010000276.1, read on the forward strand.
CGGCGCTTACGAGAAATATCTCGCAGGTCAACTCGAGGACTACGATTACCCCAAGGAGAAAGTCGAGGAAGCGCTGAAGCAACTGCCCCAGGTACCAGCATAAGCGCTTTGCCAGCTTAGAAGGTGAATCTTGTAAGGGCGTCCGCCTGATACGGACGCCCTTACTTCATGTCCTCCTCCTAGCGTTGCTCAAAGTGGTAAACGGTGGTAATATAAAAACGTTGGTTTAGAGTTATCTCAGATGGCATCACAAGGAGAGAGCAATAGCATGAAATTAGTCGAAGAGATGTTGGGTGGTGCGGAAAGGTCACTTTCCCGTCTCATCTCCATGGTGGAGATGGACACCCCTGATGTCCCTCAGATAATGAAGGGTATCCAGCCCCGAACAGGGAAAGCCTACAGTATCGGCGTCACCGGCCCGCCAGGCAGCGGTAAAAGCACCCTCGTCGACAGACTGACCGCCGTCGCCAGGCGCAAAGGACTGTCGGTGGGCATAATAGCAGTCGACCCCACCAGCCCTTTTTCAGGTGGAGCAGTGCTCGGCGACCGCATCCGCATGCAGCAGCATTATCTCGATGAAAAGGTCTTCATTCGCAGCATGGCGACCCGCGGCTGTCTCGGCGGGTTACCCCGCGCAGCTCAGGGAGTGATTAAGCTGCTGGATGCTTTCGGCAAAGACCTAATCATAGTGGAGACAGTCGGGGTAGGACAGACCGAGCTACAGGTTATGAAAACCGTTGACACGACTGTAGTAGTCCTCTTCCCGGGCGGCGGCGACGCCATCCAGACCATGAAGGCAGGTTTGATGGAGATTGCCAATATCTTCGTGGTCAACAAAGCTGACAGACCCGGTGCAGACCAGCTCGTCGCTGAGCTTGAATCAATGCTTTCGTTGAACCCCAAGAATCCTCACTGGCAGGTGCCGATTTTGACCACCCAGGCCGTTAACAATGTGGGCACCGAGGAACTGTATCAGGAAATTGAAAGACATCGCAGCATGCTTGAGTCCACTGGACAGCTCTCTCTGCAGCGCCAGAAGCAGCGCAGAGAGGAGCTCATTAAAGCAATAGAGCAAGAGGTCAGCGACCGACTGTCCAGGCTCATGGAGAAGGACGAGAATCTGATAGCGCTTTCGGAAAAAGTGGAAAGGGGCGAGCTCGACCCTTATTCCGCGGCCAGAGACATATTGAGCAACAGTGCTATGCTCAGAGGCTGGTTCGCCAAGCTGGAAAGCGAAGGCGACGGAGGGGACAGAAAATAGCAGCCATCTCTCATAAAGAATTGTGCGATGTCAACAGCAGAAGAAGAACTCCGCCTGAAGTACCAGTTTTGCGAAAAGTATCCCGTGAAACCCAGTCCCCGATACGGACACGGGAAGCCTCCCCATTCCGGTCTCTACGAGATAATCAACAGAAACAGGCCTGCATACCAGCGCACGCTGGAGAGCTTCCTGAAATTCAGGGGGTATTTTCAGGACATCGTCCTTGATACACCAATCGAGTCGCTGGAGCCCTGCTGGTTTAATTACTGGCTGTCAGCCTTCGACTCTGCATCCCTCTACTCGATGCTCTCCCTGCATAACCCTGAAAGATACTTCGAGATAGGCTCAGGCTGGTCCACCAAATTCGCCAGGCGAGCTATATACGACCACGGGCTTCAGACAAAGATTGTATCCATTGACCCCTATCCCCGGGCAGATATAGACATACTTTGCGATACCGTCATCCGCAAACCCCTCGAAGAAGTCGATTTAAGCCTTTTCGATGAACTGGCGTCGGGAGATATTCTCTTTGTCGATGGTTCACACCACTGCTGCATGAACTCAGATGTAACCGTAGTATTCCTGGATATTCTGCCCCGTTTGAAATCAGGGGTGCTGGTACAGTTCCACGATATCTACCTGCCCAACGACTATCCGGAAGAGTGGGGCAGCTACTACTCTGAACAGTATCTGCTGGCGGCTTGCATACTGGCAGACGGCAATAAATTCGATATCGTCCTCCCCAACGCCTTCATCACCCACGACACCGAACTGAGCAGCATACTGACTCCCCTCTGGGATGCGACAAACACGCGCGAGCTTACCGAGGGTTTGTCTTTCTGGATTCGAATGAAGTAGCCAAGTCCTGCTCCGCGGATGTCGGCGGTGATGGTTGGCAGGTCGAATACCCACCATCACCACACACTAATAGATCCTGAATTGACATCTCCATCTTATCAGACGGCTTTATGCACTTGTAAATGACGCCTGAACACACGGAGCAGTAAGTTCTGCTGTGTTTGCTTTCATGGAATATAGCACTATAATTACTCATAATCCCAGCAAAGGAGGGGATATGCCAAAGAAGGAATGGCCAGTTTGCCAGGTTTGTGGCAAGCCTGTTTCAACTGAACAAGGTATCCTAACCGTATATACCAACGAGCTGAACGAATATGAAGCCCAACATCTTGAATGGGAAAACAAGCATCCGCTTGATGAAGGAGGTGGAAGATTACTCTCGGCCAAGGATATGGCAGAACTTCCTGACATGATCGAATGGCATTGGGGGCATGCTGGCTGCTTCTCAGAAAGCGGTTACGAAATAGAATATAGCAGATTCAATACTATCCCTAAAGCACTCGCTTGGACGCTACACCTAATGGAAAAGCGTTGGCTTAAGTTCACAACCTGGGAATCAGCGGTTAGGGCGCATCACGAATTACCGCACTTATAAGCAGCGGGCTGACAGACCGCTGCTATCGTGGGTACCAGTCTCGCTGCCGCTTTTCTGCCGTTCGTCATACTACGTTTTCCACCAGACGCGCCAGGTCGAGCAAGGTGCTACCCCAACGACCATTGGTTATGTCAAGCGTCTCCCCTACCCTCCAAGGCAGCCTGCTTTGGCAGCAGGCTTGCACCGCCAGTCCGATAGGCCTCCCGCTTCTCGGCCTAGACAGCCTGTTATTCACCAACGCCAAGGGGGGAGTCGCTCGACCCTTGCACTGTCACCCATAACTTTGCTAGAATAGCAGGGCGAGCGAGTCTCGGTAAGGTGCGCTTTCACGATTTGCGGCATACCTTCGCTAGTATTATGCTGATGAAAGGCGCACCAGCGAAGGTTATCTCCGAGTGCCTGGGTCACGCTTCGGTAGCCTTCACGATGGATGTTTATAGCCATCTACTTCAGGGGATGCAGCGTGACGCCATGAACCTGCTCGACGAGGCACTACCAGATGGGGTGATACCAAGCCGTCTTGCGGCAGGGTATACCTAACTGAAAGAGGGCGCACAATGGGCTTGTTCGGCAGTCCCAAGATCGATGGTAATGAGCTTCAACAATGCCTGGCCTGTTTTGAAGCCGAAACCAAGGTTATAGCCTTCCAGACAAAGGAGGCTGACCTTTACAACAATGCGATGGTAAAATATAGCAACTCTATTATGGAGAACCCTTCGGCTGCTATGGAGGCATATAAGGCTGCAAAGCGGCTTTCGCAAGCAGCGACCGAGATCCTTAGGCGACACGGAGAGATAAAGGACGTCCCTGACGCAGCTTCACTGATGCACTTTGCATGGCATGCAACCTTTTTAGCCAATGCAGCTTGGGCATCTGCTACGGCTATGGCAATCGAGTCGATGGCCAAGGGTATGAGCCCCAACACAGTGTATGTCCAGCAGCTTGTCGAAGAGTAACAAAAAGCCTGGAAAAGGGCAGATGATGAAGATAAGAAATTCTTAAAGCGGCTCAAAGTGAATGCAGAGGACATAGCGAAAATAATTACTCGTGCCACCAGTGCGGCGAAGGACGATTGGGTACCCCAGCAGACGACAAAATAGCGTTAGCGGGCTGCCGCTTCATCGACAAACGAACGACAAGGAGGAGCGGCTCACGATCACGGGCCAGCGTAGCTCAGTGGCAGAGCAGCGGTTTCGTAAACCGCCGGTCGTCGGTTCAAGTCCGACCGCTGGCTTTAATTTTACTGAGCCATTATAATAGCGCATACTGATGAAAAAAGTCGCAGTTATCACCGATAGCACCTGCTGTCTGCCTATTGAGCTAGTGCAGAAATACGATATCCGCCTAGTTCCTCTCTACATAGTGTTCAAGGAAAAGAGTTACCGCGATGGCATAGATATAAC
>DATKWL010000277.1:0-4608 GCA_035529555.1 Dehalococcoidia bacterium
GTTAAGTTCTTTCTCCGGCTCCGAGCTATACTTGGCCTGGTTCACCTGATAATGGTCGCCTTGAATGAAAACAGGGCCTTCGAATCCCTCTCGTATTGCAGCAGCAAGCACACAGGCTGCATACTCGCCGGGCCTCTGATTCGTGTAACCTATTTCCGAGCGAGCGATTTCGAAAATAAAGGCCCCAACATTGCCCTTAATTGCCGCACTGAATACTGCCCTTGCCACATCATAGGTAATGCCGCGGATATTTATCGCAGGCACTGTTCTGCCACTGTATATGCCCCTGCCCGCAGCTTCATATAAACCTTGAATGCTTGCAGGGTAGACGCCCTGGCTTGCAGCCAGGTCTTTGATTTTATGCTGACTCTTTTCCCTGGCCTGTGAATCAGGCGCAAGAGCGGCATCTTTCACCAGAGCATCTATTTGTTCAGATGGAACAGAGCTTTTGGCCATTTTATCATCCCTCTTGCTATCTCAGAATGGTTCGCCGTCCGTTATATCTCTCAACATCGTACTGGGTATTCATATCCACCAGTTTCAACTTCCCTACGGCTTCCTGAAGCGACACTGCGGTTATCCCGCCGTTTTTATAGCTAACCATCTTCCCGAATTCTCTCTTTAGCACAAGGTCAACAGCGGCTATACCAAAATACCTGCCCATCCTGCGGTCATAAGCACAAGGGGCACCGCCACGCTGCAGGTGGCTCAGTACTATGCTGCGCGTTTCCACCTTTGTAGCATTCTGAATTTCCTTAGCCAGGTACTCTCCGATGCCTCCCAGAGCCTTATGGCCAAAGCTATCCACTCCGTTACCCAACGCAAATTCACCACCCCCCGCTGGCTTCGCTCCCTCCGCAACTACGATAATATCATATCTGCTGCCTGTTCTTTTTCCTTCCAGAACAAGCTCGTTTACCCTATCAAGTGAGAAATCGTGCTCAGGGATGAGGATTATATATGCCCCGGCAGACTCCCCACCTTCCAGTGCCAGCCAGCCCGCATGTCTCCCCATAGTCTCCACTACAAATATCCTTTTGTGAGAGCCGGCAGTTGTTCTCAGTCTGTCTATTTCCTCTGTAATAACATTTAACGCCGTTTCAAATCCCAGGGTGTAGTCTGTTCCTGAAAGGTCTTTATCAATTGTTTTGGGGATGCCAACGACACTCACCCCCGCCTGATATAACTTATTAGCCACCCCGAGAGTATCCTCGCCACCTATGGCTATTAATGCATCCAGATCGAGTTTTTCTATATTGTTCAAAGCTATTTTCGACCTGTCGTTCTTGGGGTCGAAGGGATTAGTTCGCGATGTACCCAGCATTGTCCCGCCATATCTGTCCCAGGTCCTCACCAGCTCCTGATTCAGTGGCTGAGTGTATTCTTTTAAGCTATCTGCGTTCGCAGGATCAACATGGACCAGCCCCTTCCAACCGTCGCGAAGTCCCAGCACCTCGTATTCAATGCCGCTCTCCCTCGGCAAACGCGCATCCAAAGCGGTCTTGACCACCCACTTAATAGCTGGGTTAAGACCGGCGCAATCACCGCCGCCGGTAAGTACACCAATCCTACATTTCTTCATTTTAGTTACCTCTTCCTCCACTAACGCTAACACATTACCACACTGCAACTGATTCGTACAATAGTCATTTTGGACAATAGTTTAGGGTTAGATAGTACTAAAGATTATTGTCGCAATTAGATAGATTCTATTTACAGGTACAATTACTTGCAGGACTATCCTGCATATAATACTTGACAAAAGCCTCAAAAAGTGCTATATTAAACAACGTCCTTGGGTGGGCAAACCAGTTAGAAAAGACCGAATCCGCAGTAAGGAAAACGAGTAGGGAACGAAAGAGACCGAGGAGGGCGGAAAAAGGTCAAGGAAGCTGGGGAGGTCACCCAAGGTTTTTTTATGCGCTTTGCTCAGCACCTTGCTCAGTGTCCGGTTTTTCCTCACTCAAGAGCGCTATAAAGGGCAGGTTTCTATACTCTTCCTGATAATCCAGCCCGTACCCCACCAGGAACTCATCGGGTATCTCAAACCCCACATAGATCAAGGGGACTTCAGCCAGGCGGCGCACCCTTTTATCTAGCAGGGTGCAAACCGTCAGACTTGCCGGTTTGCGCTCCTTCAAGTAGCCTAATACAAAGCTAAGCGTCATTCCGGTATCTACTATGTCCTCTACCAGCAGGACATGACGACCTTCGAGGTCCAAATCAAGGTTTTTGGTCACACGCACCGCCTTGCTGCCTCCGACCCCATAATAGGAAATGGACATGAAATCTACATCCGCAGGAACTGTGAGATAACGCATGAGGTCGGCCATGAAACAGAATACTCCGCGCAACACCCCCACCAGCACCAGGTGGCGGCCCTCGTTGTCCTTCGATATCTCTTTGGCCAGTTGTCGCACCCTCCTCTGTATTTGAGCAGCGCTGAAGAACACCCGCCCCACACCTCGCGTCTTAGTTCCCGCCAGAGGCCCATGTCCGTACTTGGCAATCAAGCGGTCATAGTCGCGGCGCGCCAGCAGTTTGATATTTACCCCGGGATATAATTCCCGCAAGCGGCGTACTTTGCGATTTTTTTCTCTGGCCAGCCCTGGCTTCATAGTCGTCATCTCTATGTAGAGGTCCAGGACCGGCAAATAAAAATCGGGGGTGAACATCTCAGAGCCTTTACCGTCCCACCTCAATTCGAAAGAACGGGGCTCGTAGAGCCACTCAATCTGGTAAAAATCCAGAAGATGCGCAAATTCCTCTTCGCTGGGATGAGCGAAGGCGGCTGGCTTCAACTGCGAAGCTAGCGGCGCCGGTTTTGCTACAACTCTGGTTTCCGACTCCAACAATTGTTTCTCCGTGTCACCAATTCTACCTAACTCGAGAACAACGCCAACCAGGTTAGCAACGGTATTGAGAAACCCCTCCTCTCCCGAAGTAAAGTCACGTTTCATTCTGTTGTAAACACGCAACGTGCCCACAACCTCTCCTCTAATTTTAATCGGTACGCCCAATATTGAAGAAATATGTTCTTGCTGGGCCAGTTCCTGGAACTGTATTCGCGGGTCACTAAGGACATCGGGAATATGTATCGCCTTTCCCTCCAAAATTTCGGAAAGGCTCTTCTCCGATTCCAAGAAGCCTTTTCTCAAATAGCGCTCGCTGAGACCACGTGAGGCAGCATGAATAAGCCTTTTCTTCTGCGCATCCATGAGCATTAGCGAGCAACCCCGCACACCCAAAGCGCGAGCAGCAACTTTGATCGAAAGACGAAGTTTCTCACCGGCAGTGAGGCTTGAGTTAAACGCCTCCGCAATCTCGCTCAGGGCTTTATTGAAACCAAGAGTCTGCTTGCTCACCCCGTTTACCCTTCACAGATTCGTATCATAATATTCCCGCTCCCCGGAAACGATTGTACAGATTATATTTAAAAACAGGAGCACAAAGCAACTATTCTAATAGTTGGCTTTCAGGAGCTTTTGCTGACTTCAGCCCGAAGCTTACTGACAAATTCAATCCGATTTTTCTCATCGTTCAGCACCTGCTGCTTGAGTTTTTTCCAGGCAGCAGGGCAATCTTTATTGCCCACGCCGGTCAGCTTATGTATCGCCTCTTTTACTTTCTTTCTGTTGGCAGTAGTGACCGCGATACCGGCCTCGCTGAAAATTTCCTTTAAATGACGAAAATAACACGACATTGTGATTTACCTCGCAGTAAGAACAAGAAGACTGAATTTGCTTTGGGCGGAAGAGGGAAGGAACAAACGCAAGGGATATAAAAAAACCTCGGGTGACTTCCCCAGCCTCTCTGGTTTTTGTCCGCCCCACGGTCCCTTTCGCTTCCTACTCGTTTCCTATCGCGGACTATTTCCTCTTCAGCTGGTTCACCCACCCGAGGACGTTCTTAAATATAACACTTTTGTTTTCTCTTGTCAAGACCGTAATCAGAGGCTCGTATACGCATTGCTGAATCGAGTCACCCGATTTTATCCAGTAATTCGTCGAGCCACTTCAGAGTATAAAGCCATTTCTCATAGATTGGGAGGTATTCCTGAGCGGCTTGAGAATCAGGTTCCACAACTCTGGATTCAGGTTGCATCCTCTTCATAGCCTCTATCAGGTCGGGATAAATGCCAGCGCCCGTAGCAGCACACATGGCCGCCCCGCAGGCAGTTACCTCAGTCACGTCGAAACAAGTCACGGGCATATTAAGCACATTGGATAGTATTTGAACAAGGCTGTTACTCTTTGACAGCCCGCCTCCTATAGCTATTTTCCTTAATTTAAGCTCCGCTATATCCTCAAGCTGTACACAGTTGGCCTTGAAAGAGAAGGCCAGGTTTTCCAGCGCCGCCCTGATCAGGTGTTTTTTTTCGATGCCGGTAACGCTCGGAGTAACAGGGAAAATGAAACCGCCCAGGCTTGGCTTCATGCGTGTCATATCCATCTTCGTTGGCCCGATAAACGCAAATGCCCCTCCAGAGCCGGGCGGTGCATCCTGAGCCAGATTATCCATTAAAGCATATTTATCGTCCTTGCCCGATTTATCAAAAAGTAGCCCTTTCAACCATCTGTAAGCCCCTCCCGACTCCTGCGCATTGCT
>DATKWL010000278.1:0-3012 GCA_035529555.1 Dehalococcoidia bacterium
CAATGGCTGGGCCAAGGTACGAGTGAATCGTCATCGCCTGTTGATGCAGAGTATCATTGCAATGAGTATGCCGAGGTGCTACAGTGACATAATCACTGAACAATAAACCCTGACATTTTCCCTGGACAACGACATACACCCCTTACTGAATGTAAACAAGACATAACCTTTTTGGAGAGTTACAGAGATTCGATTAAAACAGTCTGAAAGCAACAATTTAGCGTTTTGTTACTCCCGCTGATACCATGAACCTAAGTCAGGGTGTTAATTCTGCTACGTTTAATAAGTCTGTTTAAATTAGATATCTAACAAAAAGTCATAATGTGATACTTCAGAATGAACCTATATTTACGTGATATTTTTATCTGAGGGTTCTGAAATACAAAAAAGAGGAATTGAAAACGGATTAATGCTTGTGTGGCTTGCCTCTATCGTGCCGAGCCTGCCAGTTTCTGCTCATCGCCCCCGCCATAGAGGGCAAGGTGAGGATTTGCCTAGGCGGCGTCACCAGCCTCTAGCCCTGCCTTAGTCAGACGGTAGTACCTGCGGGGTGGCCCTGAGGCGTAATGGTCTTGAAAGGCTGATGCATCTTCTTTGCCGGTAAGCTCCACCCAGCCCAGCCTTTGAAGGTTTGAGAAGTAGACGACAAAGGAATGGTAGCGGCAGCTGGTGGTCTTATAGGGGATGCGAGCCATGTATCTTTCAGTGAGCCTTTCGATTTCCTCAGGGCTAATGGCACGTTTCTCACGCCGGGCCTGCTTCTCTTCATGCCGGGTAGCTTTATCCACGGCAGTGGCTTTAATAAGGGCTGTCTTGTAGCGGTAACAGATGTCGGCTTGGGGAGCGCCGACGTCGGGGTCTATTCCGGGTGAGCCATTTGGACCGTGACCCAGAAGAAATTCCCGGATAAACCATCCGCAGCCGAAGGGACGCAGAAAGCCACCTCTAGCTGGCTTAAGCTGGAGAGCCACTATGCCTCTCCTTTGATAAAATTAACGTTACTCATGCTCTCTACTGCTACTTCCACAGCTTCTGAAACCAGTCGTGTTGCTCCTTGCCGGATACCTTTCGGTATTTGGCTGTCGTATTAAAGCTGGCGTGCCCCAGGTGATCTTGAAGCAGCCTTAAGCCATCCCCTGAATCATTTACCTTTACCGCATGGACAGCAAAAGCATCCCTTAAGCGATGCGGGCTGACATTGTGGCGTCTGCCTGTTTCGGGGTTCACCAGCTTTGGCAATCCCACTTTTTCAGCGCAGTCTTTAACTATCTGCCAGGCACGGTGACGGTTGATACCAAAGATAAGGTTTTCCCCATCTCGCAATACCGGTCCACCACGTTTAATATATTCCTGGAGCATGTTTAAGGTATCTTTATCAGCGGGCAGCACTCTTTGGCGTCGGTGTTCCCGCTGCTCAGTTTGAGCCGTCTCTATCTTGCTGCCGCACCTGGGGCAGTAGAGATGAGTTGCACTGAGTCTGCCACCACAATTGGGGCAGGATACGGTAAGGCGAATTTTCAGGTGTTTGATGGTAATGGTACAGTGCACGAGGTCTATATCCTCAACTTTCAGAGCCAGAGCCTCACTGATGCGGCACCCAAGATGGAACAGGATATGTATTAAGAGCCTGTCTCGTAGGTATGGAGTCGCCTTTTCCATAAGGGTTACTTCTTCCGGCTCAATATATGCTTTCATCGTTTCCTGCCTTCCCCCAAATAGCCCAGCCTATAAACCACTCTCTGTAAATTACGCCCGCACCGGGAATTCCTTTTCACAAAAGACCTGGTTTGCAAGCGTCTTTCCTCAGCCCTCTTTTGCTAGCTATTTTTGCCCCGATTTTGGGGTAAGGCTTTGCAAAGGCTGGCCCTTCTCAAGGAGCCTCTCCAAGGCACGACGTGGGACTAGTACTCTTTTCCCAAAGCGGACCGAGGGTATCTCCCCAGTCTTCACCATTGAATAAGCAAGTCCCCGCGAGATACCCAGGACCCTTGAGGCTTCATTGACCGTTAGTGTTAACTTTTCCTCGTCCATGTTATCCCCCCTAGTGTCAGGATGTGGCATCCAGTTGACATACCCCCGTCAGTATGTTATATTGGAAACAATGTAACGGCATCGCATATACCGTAAAACCTTATACCGTTATATGATATAATACCACGAGAAATGATGGAGGTCAACCATGAGGTATAAATGCTTAAACCCTAGCTGCCGCCACGAGTGGGACACTAGAGGAGACTACGCCAAGATCATCAGATGCCCCAGTTGCCGCAAGGGGTATGTGCTTGACTGGGACACCTTTCAGGCGGTTGTCCTCGCCGAGGCTAAGTGGCTTATGAACCCTGGCCCCCCGGACCTCGTGCTCGCGCATTTGGCAGGTCACGCTACGGTGGTGCGTAAGCTCTTTCCCATGCTTCCTTTTGACGCCTTTCAGGTTATCGATGAGGAAGCAGAGAAAGAAAAGCGAAGAATGCAACAGGCAAAGTAGAAGCTGGATCTGGCGAATGTCTGAAAATGACCTTAAAAACATGAGGAAAGGAGATAGCTATGCAAGGGAGCGTTAGACGAAGAAGTAAAGGTAGTTGGGAAGTTTGCCTTGATGTCGGCACCGACGCAACAGGAAAGCGTATAAGGCACTTTGAGAGTGTTAAAGGCACTAAGAAGGCGGCCCAGCAACGGTTAGCCGAGTTATTGGTCAGTATTGAGCAGGGAAGCTACGTCAAGCCAAAGCGGATTAGTTTAGGGGAATGGCTAAACGAATGGCTCAATGGTTATGTCAAAACTAATTGCTCTCCTCGGACATTAGATGGCTACCAGTCAATTTTGGAGCGTCACCTAATTCCAAACTTGGGGATGATACCTCTATCCCAGGTTCAGCCTCAGCACATACAACAATACTATGCTCGTGCCCTCTCGGATGGTCGCACTGATGGAAAGGGCGCATTATCTTCGCGAAGTGTGCTTCATATCCACCGAGTTCTATTTCAGGCGCTGAATTATGCCGTCAGGCAGGGG
>DATKWL010000279.1:0-6873 GCA_035529555.1 Dehalococcoidia bacterium
TCGGGCCAACCTCGTTGTCAGCCCGAATGCTGTGTTTTGTTGGTCTGTCATCGGTTAGAAGCAATCAAATAGAGTGATGGGACATCCAGCCAGCGATTCATCGCAAATAAATCGCCTGTGCTGGTTAAAAAGTATACCAGCAAGACGCCCACACCTCAACCGCTGCCTGAATTGAGCCCTACCCCGTTGCCACCCTGCCCTGATGTGTGCTACAATCTCACGACTAAAGGGGTCAGTAATGTCAGACCTGCAATACTGGGTGGGATTCAATCGCATACCGGGGCTGGGTCGCGCCAGGTTTTCCAGTCTGGAGAGCTATTTCGGCGACCTCGAACGAGCTTGGAAAGCGGGGCCTGCCGAATTAAAAGCTGCGGGGCTGGATTCCAAGACCGTGGAGACCGTCGTCGAGCTGCGACCCAGAATATCCCCCGAGGTGGAGTTGGAGAGATTGGAGCGGTTCGGGGTGAAGCCAATCACCTGCAAAGACCCGGCCTTTCCCGCCAGGCTTAAAGAGATATACGATGTGCCTCCTGTGCTCTATATAAAAGGAAACATCGCCCCCGAGGATGAGTGGAGCATAGCGGTGGTCGGTACACGGAGAGCTACCATTTATGGACGCGAAGTCACCGAGCGCCTGACTGCCGACCTGGTGCACAACAGGATAACCATTGTCAGCGGACTAGCTCGCGGCATAGATTCCATAGCGCACCGCACCGCACTGGACTCCGCAGGGCGTACTATCGCCGTCTTCGGCTGCGGGCTGGATACCATCTACCCGCCGGAGAATGCGAAGCTGGCGCAGGAGATTATGGAACACGGGGCGCTGGTCACCGAGTACCCGCTGGGAACCAGGCCCAAGGCGGAGAATTTCCCCCGCCGCAACCGTATCATGTCGGGCATGAGCCTGGGAGTGCTGATCACCGAGGCCGGAGAAGGCAGCGGGGCCCTGCGAACAGCGAACCATGCCTTGGACCAAAACCGCGAGGTGTTCGCCATACCCGGCAGCATCCTCTCGCCGGCCAGCCGCGGCACTAACCGCCTGATTCGCGACGGCGCCAAGCTGGTGAGCGACGTGGAGGATATACTGGAGGAGTTGAACCTGACCATGATTCCCAAGCAGATGGAGATGAAAGAGCTTATACCCAGGAATGAGACCGAATCGCTCATTCTCAAGTATATCTCTCTGGAGCCCACCCATATAGATGAGGTTTGCCGTAGTTCAAGTTTGCCCATCGCCACCGTATCCAGCACCCTGGCCATGATGGAGCTCAAGGGGCTGGTGCGCCAGATGGGCGGGATGAACTACATCCTGGCCCGAGAGTCGAAAACAGGTTACCGTTTAGGAGCTAATTAAAGATGTCTAAAAATCTGGTTATTGTTGAATCACCGGCCAAGGCGAAAACTCTAACCCAGTTCTTAGGGAAGGACTACGTAGTCAAAGCGTCGCTGGGACATGTGCGTGACCTGCCTGAGAAGGAGCTGGGCATTGATATTGATAACGACTTCTCCCCCAAATATGTCGTCCTGTCAGGCAAAAAGAAGGTGCTCAAGGAGATAAAGGACGGGGCTAAAGGGGCGAAGACGATCTTCCTGGCCACAGACCCCGACCGCGAGGGCGAGGCTATATCGTGGCACCTGGTTCAGGCGGCGGGATTGAGCAAAGCACCGCTGAAACGGGTGATATTCCATGAGATTACCAAGGAAGCCATCACAGATGCCTTCAAACATCCGCGCTCTATAGATAGCAGGCTGGTGGACGCCCAGCAGGCGCGGCGTATTCTGGACCGGCTGGTAGGCTATAAGCTGAGCCCTCTGCTCTGGAAAAGGGTCAGGCCGGGCCTTTCCGCGGGCAGGGTGCAGTCGGTTGCGGTGAAGCTCATAGTTGACCGCGAGAATGAAATTATAGCATTTGTCCCCGAGGAATACTGGTCTATCGATGCCGAGCTGGCCAAGGAGGGCAAGAAATCGCAGAGCTTCCGGGCAGGACTGGTGGGGCTGGCTAACGGCGACAAAATCGAGCTCAAAAACCAGGAACAGTCCCAGAAGCTGGTAACCGAGCTGGAGCAGGCAGACTACGCTGTAGCCTCCGTGCAGCAGAAGAGGACGGCACGCCAGCCGGCGCCTCCATTCATCACCAGCACACTGCAGCAGGAGGCTTGGCGCAAGCTCCGGTTCAGCGCCAAGCAGACCATGGCCATAGCCCAGCAGCTTTATGAGGGCTTACCGCTGGGCAAGGAAGGACATGCGGGACTGATAACCTACATGCGTACCGATTCCACCACTGTCTCCTCATCGGCGCTGGCGGAGACCAGGGCTTATATCGAGGATAAGTTCGGCAAGGAATTCCTGCCCTCGGCGCCGCGCCGCTTCGTAAAAAAGGTAAAGGGCGCTCAGGAGGCGCACGAGGCGATACGCCCCACATCGGCACGACGAGAGCCTGCCAGGATTAAATCGTTCCTGACCTCAGAGCAGCTCAAGCTGTATACCCTTATCTGGCAGCGCATGGTCGCCAGCCAGATGGCAGCGGCCGAGATAGATACCACTATAGTGAACATAGAAGCAAAGGCGCAGAAAGAGAAATACCTGTTCCGGGCCACAAGCTCGGTTATAGCCTTCCCCGGCTTCTTAACCCTGTACCAGGAAGGCAAGGACGATGATGAGAACGGGGAAAAGAAGAACAGCCTTCCCAAGCTGACGAAGGGCGAACTGCTTCAGCTCCTGGGGCTTTATCCCGAACAGCACTTCACCCAGCCCCCGCCCCGCTATACCGAGGCAACGCTGGTCAAGGCCCTGGAGGAGAAGGGCATCGGGCGTCCCAGCACCTACGCACCCATCCTCTCACTGATACAGGAGCGGGGCTATGTGGACCGTCGCAATGGAAAATTGCAGCCCACCGAGCTGGGCTTCATAGTCTCGAAGCTGCTCAGCGAGCACTTCGCCAATATAGTCAATGTCGACTTCACAGCGCAGATGGAGAAGAAGCTGGACCGGATTGCCGCAGGACAACTGAAATGGGCTCCCATGCTCAAGGAGTTCTATCAGCCTTTCGAAAAGACCATCACTAAAGCGACCAAGGCCATCCCCAAATTCGCCGAGCCCACAAACGAGGTCTGCGAGAAATGCGGACGACCCATGGTCATCAAGTGGGGTCGCATGGGCAAGTTCATGTCCTGCAGCGGCTTCCCCGAGTGCAAGAACGCCAAGTCGATAGTGGTCAATCTCGGCGTGAGTTGTCCCAGGTGCAAAAGCAACCTGGTGGAGAGGAGGAGCAAGAAGGGGCGCGTCTTCTACGGCTGCTCCAGTTACCCCAAATGCAACTTCGCTCTCTGGGATAAACCCCTGAAAAAGAGCTGCCCCCAGTGCGGAGGTTTGTTGACGCTGTCAAAAAGAGGCAATGCCAAGTGCAGTCAATGCAGCTACGAAGGCGAGGCCGGCTCGGAGGAATAACCAGAGGAATAGCAGGGTGAAGGATTTACTCGACAAATACATAAGGCATCTGGACGTGGAACGAGGGCTCTCCCGGTATACGGTGAGGAATTATAGCACCGATATACAGGGCTTCCTCGATTTTCTGGGCCGTAACGGCGTATCCTCATTGGAGAACGTAGACCGCTCCATAATGCGCCGCTACCTGGGCTTGCTCCATGAGCGAGAGACAGCGCGAGGTAGCATCAGCCGCAAGCTCAGCGCCCTGAGGTCGTTCTACCGCTATTTGAATCGAGAGAGTCTAGTCAGCGCCGACCCGCTGTCCACGGTATCGGCACCCAAGCTGGAGAAGCGATTGCCCACCTTTCTCACCATAGATGAGATGGCCAGTCTGCTCAAGGCGCCCGATGTTTCCACCCTACAGGGTCTCAGGGACAGGGCGATACTGGAGCTGCTCTACGCCTCGGGGCTGCGCCTGAGCGAGATAGTATCCCTGGATTTGGGCGATGTCGATTTGAACTCCCGTCATATCAGAGCCTGGGGCAAAGGCTCCAAGGAGCGCATCGTGCTCATGGGGATACCGGCAGCCAAAGCGCTGCAGCGTTATGTAAAACAAGGCCGCCCCGAACTGCTGGGCAAGAAAAACACACAGGCGCTGTTTCTGAACCGCTTCGGTAACAGGGTTGCGGAGCGCCGCATCCAGTATATCATCAAGAAGTACGCCCGCCAGGCCGGGCTTGATACGCGGGTGTTCACTCATATATTCAGACATACCTTCGCTACACACATGCTCGACGGCGGGGCCGATTTGAGGGCGGTGCAGGAGCTGCTGGGACATGTCAGGCTCGCCACCACCCAGATTTACACCCACGTCAGCCAGAATCAGATACGCCGTACTTATCTTGCCGCCCATCCCAGAGGCGGCGGTCGGAAGGTAAGACTATGAAGATACTTGTCATCAACGGGCCCAACCTGAATATGCTTGGTTCCCGCAAGCCCGAAATCTATGGCACGAAAACCCTTGCCGAGATAAACTCCCTGCTTCAGAAAAGAGCCGACGAGCTCGGCGTTGAAATAGAGACTTATCAGTCCAACCACGAGGGCTATTTGATAGATTTCATCCAGAAGAAGGCCAAAAAGGCAACGGGCATCATCATAAACCCGGGGGCGCTTACACACTACGGGCTCTCCCTGCGCGACGCCCTGGAAGATTCCTCCCTGCCCGTAATCGAGATCCATCTGTCCGATATTCAACACCGGGAGGAGTTTAGAAAGGTGTCTGTGATCACGCCCATAGCGAGAAAGCAGATATCGGGTCAGGGCTGGCAGGGATACCTCGCTGCCCTGGAGATACTCGTTGAGCTGGCAAAAGAGGCGGCACATGGCAAAAAGGCTCGCAAAACTTCGTAGCCAGCTCTCCCAAAACAGCCTCGACGCCGTCATCATCTCACAGGCTGAGAACCGCCGTTATCTCTCCGTATTCACTGGCTCGGCGGGATTTCTCGTTATCTCTCAGAGCAAGGCGTTTCTGGCCACCGACTTTCGTTATGTCGAGCAGGCTCAGGCACAGGCACCTGACTTCGAGGTCGTCCGCATAAAAGGAGACTTTGCCGAATGGCTTCCCAGACTATTATCAGGTATAGGTGCCACTAAGCTAGGTTTCGAAGCCAAGGATGTCTCCTTCTCCACCTACAAGGATTTAACCAAAGCCGCACATGATGCGAAACTGGAAACCACCCTAGTTCCCACCGATAACCTGGTGGAATCGCTGCGCGCAGTTAAAGACGACGAGGAACTGAAACACCTTGAGAAAGCGGCAGCGCTGGCAGATGCTGCCCTAGCAGAAGTTTTACCCGGAGTTCAGCCCGGCATCTCGGAGAAGGAGCTTGCCTGGCGCATAGAGAGCTACCTGCGCCAGAACGGCAGCGAGCCCATGCCTTTCGAGCTCATCGTAGCCTCGGGACCCAACTCAGCCCTGCCCCATGCCCGACCCACCGACAAAGTCATCGCAGCCAACGAGCCCGTGGTGATAGACATCGGGGCAAAGGTAAAGGGATACTGCAGCGACATCACCCGCACTATCTGCCTGGGTGAAGAGGATAACACCTTCCGCCGGATTTATGATATAGTCTTAGGTGCGCAGCTTACTGCTATGGCAACGCTGCAGGCCGGGATGAGCGGAGAGCAGGCCGACCGGCTGGCCCGCACTGTTATCGAACAGGCTGGCTACGGAGATGCCTTCGGACACGGTTTGGGTCACGGCATCGGCCTGGCACCTCACGAGATGCCGCGCCTCGGGGCAAAGTCAACCGACGCTCTAAACGACGGAATGGTGTTCACCGTGGAGCCCGGCATATATGTGAGCGGATGGGGCGGTGTTAGGATAGAGGACACGGTTGTCCTGGAGAATGGCAAGGTAAGAACCCTGACCAGGGCGAGAAAGACCCGGAGAGTATAGCATGATTGCCGCCACCGATATCAAGAAAGGGATGGCCATCGAACTGGATGGACAGCTTTACACCATCCTCGATTTCCAGCACATCAAAATGGGACGGGGCAGCGCCCAAATTCGGATAAAGCTGAAAGATATCCGCGCCGGACATATCGTCGAGCGTAGCTTCCAGGCAACGGAGAAATTCGCTCAGGCGCAGCTCGAGATAAGCAATGCCCAGTACCTGTATCAGGATGGCGATTTACACTATTTCATGGATGTGAAGAGCTTCGAGCAAATCCCCTTAAGCACAGCGCAACTGGGCGATGCCTTCAAAAAATACTTCAGGGAAGGCATGACGCTCGTGATTCTGCGGCACGGTGACAGGGCTGTAGGAGTGGAGATGCCCCTCAACGTGGAACTGCAAGTCACCGAGACCGGCCCCAGCTTCAAGGGGAATACAGCCCAATCGGGGACAAAGCCAGCCAAACTAGAGACAGGAATCACCGTGCAGGTCCCCTTCTTCATCAACAATGGGGATGTTGTCCGCGTCGATACACGTAGTGGCAGCTATGTGGAAAGGGTAGGCTAGAAGGTGAAACAAGTTGTTAAAGGCTGACCTCCACGTACACACCAGGTACTCCCCTGACTCAATATCGTCTCCCGAAAAGATTGTTCAGCGCTGTATCGATAGTGGCATCAATTGTCTGGCGATAACAGACCATAACTCCATCGCCGGCGCCCTGGAAACTAAACGAATTGCGCCCTTCAAAGTAATCGTCGGCGAGGAGATACTGACCAATAGCGGCGAAATCATCGGCTATTTCCTCACCGAGGAGATACCACCTCATCTGTCTCCCGAGGATACCGTGAAGCGAATCAAAGACCAGGGGGGTCTGGTTTGCATCCCCCATCCCTGCGACAGCCTGAGACCTCAGTCCAAGCTCCAGCGCCGCGCTCTGGAGAGAATTATGCCCCAGGTTGATTTGATCGAGGTTTACAACTCACGCACCATG
>DATKWL010000280.1:0-2676 GCA_035529555.1 Dehalococcoidia bacterium
CACTCCTGAAGCATATCGTAAAGCTCCTGTATAGCCTCGTTTATCTCGAAGGGGTCTCTAACCTTGACCGGCACTCCAATTGCCTTACATATCCCCTCTATCTCCACTACCGGCGCTGGCCGGCCCAGGGCGTCGCAACCGGAGCTGGGATGGGGCTGGAAGCCGGTCATGGCAGTTCCGCCGTTATCCAGCACCACCATCAGGACATCGCTGTTGTTGAATCTAGCATTTATCAGGCCGGGGATAGCGGCATGAAAAAATGTGGAGTCGCCGCACACCGCAATCACAGGCTGGTCGAAACCGAACTGCCCCAGCTTGCCAAAACCTGTAGCTAACCCTATGCTGCCTCCCATACAATTAATGGTCTTCAACTGGAAATAGCCTGCAGGTCCTGCCCCCAGGCTGTAGCAGCCTATGTCGCCCGTAACAAATCCGTTGCGCCCGTCCAGCTTCAAGGCTGCCTTTATCGCCCACATAGAAGCGCGATGGGGACATCCCGGGCAGAAGGTGGGCATCCTCGGAGGCAGACTGGGCAGTGTCATTTCTTTCGCCTTCAGGGCGTATGCCTCATCCCTCGGTTTATACTCCAGTCCCTTTATGCCGGCGAGCGCCCGGGCTACCTTGTCCTGATTCATGTCGCCGAATGCGGAGAGATGCCCGGATTTGGCACCGTAGACCTCGATTGCTCCCAGCATCTTTGCCTGCTCCGCCAGAAGCACCTTCAGGTTTTGCTCGAGGAAGGGGTCTACCTCCTCAACCACAAGTATCTCCGTGACACCTTTGAGGTGGGACACGAGGAATTTCTCGGGGAGGGGCCAGGTGGTGCCCAATTTGATGATTCCCACCTGTTTCTCAAGCCCCAGAGCCGCAACCGCCTCCCGCGAGTAAAACCAGCCGCTGCCGCAGGTGACGATGACAAACTTGGCGTTTTTGGGGCCGACATCGAGATTGAACTCCGATGCCTCGAACTGCGCTTGTGCCAGCTTCAGTTTCTCGTGCAGCGCAGAGTGCTGAAATGCAACGAAGGCGCCGGAGATGTACTCTCCTTCGAAATGCGCGGTCCTCTTTCTCTCAGGTATCTCGCCGAGCTTCACATTGCCCCTGCTGTGGGAAATCCTGGTGACGCTCCTCATTATGCAGGGCAGTCCAATCTGTTCCGAAAGCTCAAACGCCCATTTGGTCATGTCCTTGGCTTCCTGAAATGTCGCCGGCTCTATGAGAGGAAGGTCGGCGAATCTGGCGAAGCTTCGACTGTCCTGTTCGTTACTGCTGGATATGGCTGAGGGGTCGTCGCAGGCAACTATGACAAGGCCACCCTTAGTGCCGCTCAGGTTCAGAGTCATGAGGAAATCGGAGCACACATTGACCCCGTTCTGCTTCATGGACACTATCGCCCTCAGGCCAGCGAGGGAAGCCGCCGTCGCCGCCTCCAGCGCCACCATCTCGTTGGTTGACCACTCAACATACAGGTTGAAGCGCTCTGACACACGCGCCAGCGATTCTGTTATCTCGGTGGAGGGCGTACCCGGGTAAGAGGCACAGAAGTCAACCCCGGCTTCGATAGCTCCGCGGGCGATTGCTTCATTGCCCATCATAAGGACAGTTTTGCCTGGCTGGTCAATGTTTAGCGTTGACATATTAGACTCCTAAAGGTACTTTTTCCTCTCGCTATCTGCAAGCTGAAGATACAAAAGGTTTTTATCATCGCCCGTGCGCTTCACTATCTCTGCGATGGCGCGCCTCTTCTTCAATATAGATGCCCCACGAAGGTGGTCGAATCGTGCTTTATCCAGAGGCTTAGTGACGATTATCCCCGCTGCCTTCGCCTTCTCGATGAGCTTCTTGCCCTCAGGGGTTCTGATTATCAGGGTGTTCCAGTCTTCGATTCCCTCTACCATCCCCACTGAGATATCGGCGAACTCGGAGGTCATGTCGAAGCAGATGCCACATGTGGGCTTGATGAATTGTCTCAAATCGTCCAGGCGGAATTTAGTCGAATCTGTTTCAGTGTCCACCTCGAATATATTAGCAGGCGGTGGAGGGATATCGAACCGCCTGACATGCGAAAGGTCAACCTTGCCTTTGAGGAAGTCGTGAAGCCCTTTGTAAGTCAGTGCCCAGGTGCAGAAAAGCCCGATGACGAGCTTCACTTTCTTGGCTGCGGTTTCGTGTTTTGACGCTTGCATTTTTCTTAAAGCTATGACCTGGCACGGTATGCCCACAACGCCAACAGCCTCGCCTTTTTTTCGTTTCGTATTCCTGTTTAGAGTTGCCAGCGGGGCTGAGGCAATGTAATTAGAGCCCGCAAACCCCTCCACTTCTGAGCTACCCTCCACCAGCAGCGATCTGGGCATAAGTCCGCTATCAAAGGGCCTGGTGAGCAGAGCGTCTGTTATCTTTCCGCTTACCATAGCATATTCGATGAGAGAAGAGACCACACCGCCGTACTGAGCGCGGCAACGCAATCTGCTGTCCTTTGCCTGCGCCATCTCTATGGAGATATAGGAACCCAGCGAGGAATCAGCACGCTTTTCACCAAAAACCTTGCGGTCGAGGGCGGCGACATCGGTGGTGGTTCGAGGGCAGAAATCGTAGCATTTCCCTTCATCGAGTCCGCAGGGCTCGATTATCGCTACTCTGTCCTTAACCACTTTGATGTAGGGACAGACATTCACA
>DATKWL010000281.1:0-7866 GCA_035529555.1 Dehalococcoidia bacterium
TACTCGTAACGCAATGCGTCTGCAGGGTACACATTGGCCGCTTGACGGGCTGGCAAGTAAGTTGTAAGCAATGAAGCCCCGTAGGCGATGAGGAAAACGACAACAATGTTCAGCCACGGGATCCGATATTCGATTCCTTCAAAGGAATCACCCATAGTGCTAATAATTTGAACTGACAATCCAATGCCCAAAGCAACACCTATTGCTATGCCCACCAGCGCAATGAAGGATGATTCGAGTAAAAAGGACGCCTGCACCATCGTCTTCTGAAAACCGATGGCTCGCAGCACACCAATCTGCTGCCTCCGTTCCACTACAGACCGTGCTGCGATAACACCCAGGGCTGCGATGCCGACCACTAAGCCTAACCCCATGAATCCTTGCAGCAGATTATTCATCATTAAACTGATACCCATACTGTCACGAATTTCGTCCGCCATTACCTCTGCCTGCATCCCATTCTCCAAGAATCGGGCTTCCAAAGCCTTAGCGGTATCCCCCACATCCACGCCATCCCTTACTTTAAACATAAAGCCTTGAGGCGGCAATGTTATGCCCATCAGATTATTGATTGTGTCCTGTGATGTTATCACACCATAGCCAGCATAAAACGCTGTTTGTTCTAACACCCCTATAACCCTGAGGTTGACCTCCCTCCCGGTACGCGTGTCTTGGGCAATTATATACACCTCTGGCAACCTATCATCTTCCCACCAGAATCCCTCCAGTTTGAAATCTGGAGCAGGCCCGCCCATGGAGTAATTTGCCCTGGCTGGCACCAAATAAGATGGCACAATGGCCGTGTCGGGCTCCTGCTGAAGAGCCTGCCATACCTGACCGGATGACTCATAACCTTCGACGATGAGACCAAACTTATATGTCACGCTGCTGGTATATCCCTCGTCAACTCCTTGAAGATATGAATCAACAAATTCCTGTTCAGTTCCCTCTTGCTTGACCTTAATCGGCACATTGGTAATCGTCCCTATAGCCTGGAACCTGTCAATGCCTGGCCCATCCGCCCCTTGTAAAGCCGTCCTGATATCTGAGATAGGATTGGCATAGCTGGTATCGGCACGTATATGGAAACCTCCAGTCAGTTTGTCTGTATCCTCGAATATCCCAGCGGTGGCATGAAGTATAAATGCCATAACTATAAGTGTAAATACAACTAGAGAAAACATAGCCAGCGTCATTCCAGTACGTAAGCGATTCTGCATCGGATATGAGACCGCAGTTTTCAACACCGGCGCCAACCCCTTCACTCTCCCAAAGAGGCGCAATAGAAAAGCCAGCAAGATATCCGAATTGTACATGATAGCCCAAACCGCCCCGATTACCAGCATAATACCGGAAATGAAGAACATCTCGATGCCCTGTTCCATTTCTGGAAGTATCGATTCCATGACACTGGGAGGTAGAAGCCACCATATGACCAAACCGAGACCAGCCACAGTATATGCAGCACGTTCCGGCAGTCCGAAACGGCGCCCCAGCAACGGAAGTCCTATAATGAGCAGCGAGGTGCCAAGCATCCATTGGGACAGCTGTTCGCCACGGAAACCATTTACTGCCATCAGAAGTCCTGCTGCGGGTATCAAAATTGAGAATATCAGACCTTTGAGGCTCTTGTGTTCAATCCGGGGCTCCGGAATATCCCTGATGGCACGCACGATATTAAGCCGGCTTACTATCCAAGAGGAGATTATTACAATAGCGAATGTAATCACCATTCCGAGAGTGTAAGCAATCACCAAGCTCTGCCACTTGAAGGCAAAGGCTAATTCGAGGTCAGCCTGTCCCAAGGCAACTGCAATGATCCTGACCATTCCTAATCCTACTAAAACTCCAAGCAGACTGCCTATTGCCGCAGCTATTAGCGCATACATAGCCCCCTCGAAAGCGAACATCATGATTACCTGTCTCCGTTGGGTGCCTACCGCACGTGAGATTCCTAATTCGCGTTTGCGGGCGGCAGCCTGCATGACAAAGATAAGGAAAATCAAGAGAATGCCGGCAGCAATGGAGAATTGCCCAAACACCAGGAAGATGCTGGTAAACGAGCTCCCAGCCTCGTCAGCCTGCTCCAATGCGTCCTGTTTAATTGGTTCGGCTTTCAGCCCACCTCCCTCCAACAAAGGTTCCAGGTTGGAAATCGTGGAATCGGTATATTCGCCACCATGCAGAGCATCACCCTGGTGAGTTATCAAAATGGTGTTTATTTTGCCGTTGGTATTCAACAAAGTCTGTAAGTGGGAAAGCTGCATTACCATGGAGACATCTTTCGCAGGCTTGGCTCCATCTTTATAAATACCGTTCACTGTTACTGAGGTTGGTTGAGATCCTAGATATACGTAGAGCGTGTCTGCTTGCTGCACATCAACTTTATCCGCAAGCTCGCTACTGATATAAACCTGCCCTGGGGCTAGATTTTGCAGAGTAAGAATATTGCCCTGCCCATCAACCAGCTTGTCAAATCCAGCCATCCAGTCATCGTCATAACCCAAAATATCCACCTGGGCCTCGCTCTGACGGGTGTCCAGTGCCACCACTGGAGCCACCTCTTTAATCAAGGGGGCGACCCCCTCAATTTCAGAGTCGTCCTTCAGTCTTTCCCTGACCGTATCGAAATACTCTGCGTTGAAATAGGCAAGTCGCCCCGATGCCTCCGTCGTCTCAGCTTCTATCACGACATCTACCTGGCCTATTTCCTGCAGAGCCGAGACTCTGATCGAATTAGCCAGCGTATCGCCGGTTGCCAGCGAAGCTGAAAATAGCAGTGTAGCCAGCATTAGTCCTAATATGATGAGGGCTGTCTGGGCAGGGCGTCGCGGTATGTTGCGTAAGGCTATTTTAAACATGACCCTATTGCGCATGGCGAAAAATCCCACTATGACAGTGCCCAGAACGAAAATGGCCAATAATATTACCATTAATTGCTCAATAGGTATTCCAAATAGCTTTTCCACAGTAATCCCCTCTTAGTGGACGTCAACTAGAATTTGTTTCAAATACTCATTTATTTGATTTGACTTCAAGTGTGAATCGGAGCCAATCCTATTTCCTACCGGGATCCTCTGAAAATACAAGCTCATAGTGTTCGCGACCTGGTGGCGAGCGATAGAAAGTCACGAATTTCTTCACCTGGTCATCGTAATAGCCACTGGAGACGCCAGCCGTTGCTGTTTCCTTGCTCGCCCAAAATGATACAATGAGCCCTTTGCCCTCCAGGGTACGCATCACATACATACCTTTGTAACCTTCCCGCTTCTGTGCCTCGGGCACCACTAGCTTCTTAAATAGCTCCAGAGCGTCATCCAGGCTGATTCTTAGTGTGTCTATCTCAAAGAGTGTTACCCTTGTGAACATTGAGTTCCTCCTTCAACGTTCGGTTAGTGCAATTGTTTTCGGTCACAGGTTAGCTGCCAGCCAGATATAGTTCCTCCACAATCTGACCGTCTGACATACGAAGAATTCGATCCGTCCTACGACCTACGGCAATATCGTGAGTGACGATGACAAAGGTCTGTGACTTCTCCTTATTTAATCGACAAAGTAGGTCTGTAACCTCGACAGAAGTTTCACTATCAAGATTGCCCGTGGGTTCGTCAGCCCATACTATTGCCGGTTCGTTTACTAGCGCTCGAGCAATCGTAACCCTTTGCTGTTGGCCGCCGGACATCTCAGCGGGACGCTTCTGTTCTTGCCCGGATAAGCCAACCAAAGCCAATGCCTCGCTTGCGTGTTTTCTCGCACGACCAGGATTTACACCTGCCACCAAAAGTGGCAATTCTACATTCTCTGCAGCACTTAGCACTGGCAGCAAATTAAAAGCCTGGAAAACAAAGCCCATTTTTTCGGCTCTGTATCGAGTGCGCTTTTTATCCGGCATACTGTGAATTTGAGCGCCATCAATCAATATTTCACCCTCAGTTATGTCATCTAGTCCCGAAAGCACATTAAGTAATGTAGTCTTACCACAGCCGGATGGTCCCATCACAGCTACCATCTCCCCGCGTCGTATACTAAGGTCTACGCCTCTAAGTGCATCGACTCTGATCTTACCTGTGTCGTAGGTCTTACGAACCCCTTTCGCCTGAATGATATTCTCGCTCTGCATGATATTCCTCCCGCCAAAACCATAGGGTATTATAATTTTAACATATTTGCAGCAGGGTAACCAAGCTGCAATATCTGATATCGTTCCCTCAAATAGACGTAAAACACAGCGAAACCCACCCCTACTTTTAACTCCGGTTAGGGAAGGGGCGCAAGCCCCTTCCCGCATCGCACTGCGGGGATTGTGAACGAAGGCACAAAATGCTATAATGAACGGCGAATGTTGCTTACTAAGGAGGGCAAATGGCAGGCATTGCATCGTATGGTGCATACATACCCCTATATCGACTGAGCCGTGCTGAAATCAACAACGCCTGGGCTGGCATGTTCCCTGTCCCCGGCGAGAAAGCGGTTGCCGGTTATGACGAAGACAGCATAACCTTGGCCGTCGCAGCCGCCAGGGATTGCCTGAAAGGCGTTGATAGAAGCAAAGTCGACCGCTTGTATTTCGCTTCAACCACCTCCCCTTACAGGGAAAAGCTGGGGGCATCTATCATAGCCGGTGCTCTGGGGCTGCGTAAGGATATCTATACCATGGACTTCGCAGGTTCCCTGAGGGCTGGGACAAGCGCTCTCATAGCAGCTATCGATGCCGTAGATGCCAAGGCGGCTAAATGCGTGCTGGTCGCATGCGCCGAGACCCGACTGGGAGCCCCCAAGGGCGATAAGGAGATTACCTTAGGCGATGGCGCGGCTGCTTTTCTCGTAACTAGCACGGGGACAGCCGCTGATATAGAAGGCAGCTACTCCGTGTTCCGGGAGATGCATGAGAGCTGGCGTTCCGACAAGGATACCTTCGTTCGCTCCTGGGAAGAACGATTCAGCCGTGAGGTCGGATATGGTCGTGTCGTTCCTGACACAGTTGGCGCAGCCATGAAACAGCTCAAATTTGCTCCGGCTGATATCACTAAGGCTGCCATCTACGCTTCCGACCCGAGGCTTCTAGGCAATGTAGCGGGAAAGATGGGCTTCGAACCCTTTTCTCAGCTTGTGGACCCCATGTTCATGACTGTAGGCAATACTGGCTCTGCTCTTCCTCTAATGATGCTCGCATCTGCTATGGAGGATGCCAGTCCGGGCAATAGACTTATGTGCGTCGGCTACGGCGACGGCTGCGATGTCCTGATTATGAAGACAAACGACCATATCGAGAAGATAAAGGACAGAAGAGGAATCAAGCGCCATCTGGAATCCAAGAAAATGATTGCCAACTATCTCAAGTATGTTCAGTGGCGCGGGCTCATGGAAACCGAGCCGCCTCCCCGACCGCCTATCAATCACATATCAGTGCCGGCGCTGTGGAGAGACATGGATTGGGGCCTCTCGCTGCATGGCGTAAGATGCAAGAAATGCAAGACCCCTCAATATCCGCCGCAACGCGTATGCGTTATCTGTCAGGCTCAGGACAACTTTGAGCCCTATGGTTTCGCCGATGTGAAAGCTACCCTCAATGCCTTCTCACATGACAATCTGGCAGCCAGCATCGATTCCCCGACAACCATTGCAGCGGTTGATTTTGCGGAGGGCGGCAGAATCATATTCAATATGACCGACCGCGACCCCGATGAAGTCAAAACGGGGATGCCGCTGGAGACAACCTTCAGAAAGAATCACTACTGGGAAGGCATACACAACTACTGGTGGAAGTGCATGCCGATAAGATGTTAGAACGGCCATATCCATAACAGCTATACATAGCTACTTTAAGGAGGATGAATGGCAAGCGTCAAAGGAATAAGAGACAAAGTTGCAATCATAGGAATGGGCTGCACCAAGTTCGGTGAGCACTGGAATAAAAGCAAAAATGATTTGATTTTCGAGGCAACCAAAGAAGCCATCGAGGATGCTAAGATTGAGCTCAAAGATATAGAAGCAGCATGGGCAGGTACCTGGGTATCGGGGTTCGATGGGCGTTCTCTGGCTGACCCGCTAAAGCTGCAATACATACCTGTAACCAGGGTAGAGAACGCCTGCGCTTCCGGTTCTGACGCCTTCAGAAATGCCTGCTATGCAGTAGCGGCCGGGGCTTATGATATCTGTTTGGCAGTCGGCTTTGAGAAACTGAAGGACTCCGGCTGGAGCGGACTCCCCGACCAGCAGAGTCTGCCCAGCAACAGATATCCTGACAGAACGGCACCGGGAATGTTCGCCCTGATGGCCACCACTTACTTCTCCAAATACAAGCTGAGCCCCGAGGAAGGGAAGAGAATGATAGGCTTGGTGTCCGTGAAAAGCCATCATAACGGGACACTGAACCCCAGAGCACACCTGCGCAGGGAGGTAACCATAGAGCAGGTGATGAATGCGCCTATAGTCGCCTGGCCTCTGGGACTATTCGACTGCTGCGGCGTTAGCGACGGCTCGGCAGCCGCCATCGTCTGCAGGGCCGACATGGCGAAGAAATTCAGGCCCGACCCGGTTTATGTCAAGGCATTACAGATTTCCGTGTGCCCCAGCGAGGGCGAGATGAGGTCTGACTACGACTTCACCACGGTGAAGGCAACAGTTCGAGCAGGTGAAGCAGCCTATGCCGAGGCGGGGATAAAGAATCCTCGCGAGGAGATAAGCATGGCAGAGCTTCATGACTGCTTCAGCATCACCGAGGCTGTTACCTGCGAGGACCTCAATTTCAGCCCCAAAGGCAAGGTGAAGGAAGATATCGAGTCCGGGTTCTACAACCTGGACGGCAAGCTGCCAGTACAGCCCGATGGAGGCCTGAAGTCCTTCGGGCATCCCATCGGAGCCAGCGGCGTGAGGATGCTGTACGAGATGTACCTGCAGCTTCAGGGCAGAGCTGACAAGCGCCAGTTAAAGAACCCCAAGTGCGGCCTGACTCATAACCTGGGCGGCATCCCCGTGAGCAACACCGTCAGCGTGCTCATCATCGGCCTGTAAATAGCACAACAATCATAAAGAGGTTTTAAGGGCAACCCGCCTGAGGCGGGTTGCCCTTACTATTCCCGCAGGGGCTCAAATTTTTGAGTCCCTACAATACGAAACTGGGCGAAATATGCTAAACAATGTGCTATACTACAAAGCGTATTTGTTCTCTCGCGAATCTCCAGAGCTTTCACTTTAGATGGAGGTAATGATGACCAGGAAGTTGAAGGCCGATGAAGTAAGAAATGTCTGCGACCCGGATAGCCTGGGATTTGAAAGCACCGAAGGCCTGGAACCTGTGCAGACCATAATCGGACAGAGCCGGGCGCTTCAGGCAATTCAGTTCGGCCTGGGCATACAGAATTATGGTTTCAATATCTATGCCGCAGGGCTTCCGGGCACAGGTAAAAGGACAGCCATCGTAGCCTTCTTAGAACGCATAGCGAAAGACAAGGAAGTGCCCTATGACTGGTGCTACATGCACAACTTCCAGGACTCCTACAGGCCAAAGGCGCTCAAGTTGAAGGCCGGTACGGGCATCCAGTTTCAAAAGGACATGAAAAAGTTCATCGAGAGCGCGCAGTCGGAGGTACGCAAGGCCTTCGAAAGCGATGACTATGTCAAAAGGCGGGATGCCATCGCTCACACCTTTAACGAAAAGCGGGAAAAGCTGTTTAACCAGCTAAACCAGATGGCGCACGATAAAGGATTTGCTATTCAGATGTCTCCTATGGGGCTGCTTCTTATACCTATAGTCAACGGCAAGCCGCTCTCGGAGCAGGAAATATTGGCGCTTGTCCCCCAGCAGAAGGAGGAGCTGGCCAAAAAGCGAGAGGCGATTCAGGACCAGATTAAAGAGGCTATGGG
>DATKWL010000282.1:0-6369 GCA_035529555.1 Dehalococcoidia bacterium
CTTTGGGCTTTTGAGCTATATACAGTTGTTAAGGTGCTTTTTATGCTTTCAGCTTCAATTGTCAAACAAAAAATTGTTTTATGTTGTAGCTCATTATTGAACAAAAGGAACGAAAGTGATATTAGAGGAAGCAATTGCATCCTCTCCCCCTCCGAGGGAGGGATACATTAAATAAAAAAGCCCTGTGAAGGGCTTTTTTATTTAATCGGGACATCAAGGATAGTAGATATTAAACAGTTAAGCGGGGGCTCTGTAATCGAAAATGAGGAGGTTCTTAACGCGGACTAATGGTTTTCTGCCTTAATACCTGGCGTAACGGCTTCTCTTGGCGCTGCGCTGTTCTCTGGAGTACTGATAAAGGGTTTGAACCGGATCGGATATCTCATCCGCTGTTGCCTTCCAGCCGGCCTCAGTGAGGCGATAGTATACCCGAGACGGAGCCGGTGGATAATCGTCCTGGATGGCTGATGGTTCGGTGATGCCGGTTACCTCGACCCAGCCTAAGCGTTTTAGGTGGCCAAAATACCGCGTGAAGCTGGCGTATCTCATTTTGTGCAGTTTATACGGAATACGGCTGAGGTGATATTGTAGCCGCTCTCGGTATTCTTCTTCTGTGTAGGCAGGCTTGCCGCGCTTTATTCGTTTTTCCTCTTCACGTTCGACCGTATCCCTGGCGTGAGCTCGATGCAGCGCGCTTTTATACTCAAAATGGATATCCGTCATCGGAGCGCCAACATCGGGGTCAATCTCTTTAGAGTCGGCCGGTCCATTACCTTTTAAAAGCTCGATAATGAACCAGGCAGTGCCGAAGGGCCGAAGAAAGCCGCCATTTGTTGGTCTGGTCTCCATGGTCATTCCTCTCTGTCAGTTAAGTCTGTGAGCGTCTCCTCGAGTGCTTCTGGAGCTTCATCTGGCTGCGCTGGCATATTAGCCCCATATTTCGGTTCAGCCAGCAGCCTGCGAGCTATCATCCGTGCCAGCGTCCTGAGAGCTTCTTCGCCGATGTAGGGCTGCTGGCCGGCCGGCTGCTTGGATTGTCGCTGTTCGGGATTGGTGTCCATACTCTTAGTCTAGAGCAGAAATGTCTAGCTGTCCAAACAACATACTTCATATTTATGAGTTGACATCTGCTATAAAATACAGTAAAATACATTAAGATAATAATAACTAGCACGACAAATCAATGATGGAGGCTCGATATGCCAAAAACTTTCCCAAATTCACGGAAGGAACTTTGGTTAAGCCAACATGAGCAAGGTAAGACCATTAAACAGATTGCGACTAAAGCTAAATGCGATATGCGCACGGTTAAAAGGGCTATTGAAGAGATGCGAGGCAGACACGCCGCACAGGAGGTGATGACGCAGCTCTATCGGGAAGCATTTCGCGGCCATATTGACCGGCTCAACTCGGCTCTTGATTTGATTATCGAGTGTCTGCTGCTACCAGACCCCTATTTCACGGCACTTGGGTGGGCAAATATCGCCTTGTCCGGGTCAGCATCGCAAGAGAGTGGAAAAATTGGGGAAGAGAGGAGTAACGATAGCGAGCAAGGCGATGACGTCTTATCAGATAAGGTTTTGATCGCAGAGCATCTGAAGAATAGCAAGGCTTGGAGAGCACTGGGCGACTGGACCAGAAGCCTCAGGAGACATCGTACAGCCTGTGGTAAACTTCAGATGCGATCGTTTGAGGTATTGATGCAATTAACCGGTCTTAATACGTATGAAGAACGTAATGCTGACTCGGGGCCGTTGCTTCATGCGGAGAACACCGGCGACCTGCTGTGCAGGACGATAGTGAAAGACTTATCTGGAGACACCGATATTGAGATGGTCGCCAAAGAGATCGTGATTGATAATGAACGTGGCATCGTACTGTTCCGCGGTACTGTGCTGGCCGAAGGTATCAAGGAATCAAAGGAACTTGCCGAGTGCCGGGATAGCATTGTGGAAGCACTTAAGGTACTAAAAGAGGGTTCTGAAGCATTTCAGGTGGTAAACACCTTTCAGCAACTGGAAAAGGTCCTGCCCAAAGTTAGGAATGAATTGCGTGCGGTGCGGTTAATGGGCGTGTTGCCTGGTCAGTGTCGTATCTGCCGCCAGTTTGGACTATAGGAAGGAGGAAAACACATGAAAGTAGGGTTATATGCTAGAGTCAGTAGCGAAGCTCAGGATGTCAGCCTCTCCATTTCGGCACAGTTAAAGGCGCTCCGGGAGTATGCGGAACGGAACGGCTATCTGGTTGTTCGGGAGTTCGTCGATGAAGCTGAGACGGGGCGCAGCATTTTGAAGCGGCCGGCCTTTCGTGAGATGGTGTCCGTTGCCAGAAGCCCGAAGAAGCCCATTGATGCTATCCTTATATGGAAGTTCTCTCGGTTCGCTCGCAACCGTGCCGATTCCATCGTCTACAAGACCCTCCTTAGAAAACATGGCGTGCAGGTGATTTCCATCACCGAGCCGGCGGAGAACAGCCCGACCGGCAGGCTGATGGAGGCGATAATTGAAAGCATGGATGAGTATTACTCCGATAATCTTGGGGAAGAGGTCACACGGGGCATGCGTGAAAGCGTTTCGAGAGGATTTTACCTGTCCAGCAAACCACCCTACGGATATCGGAAGATTCGGGTCATGGACGGTGCGAAGGAACGGACCAAGCTTGAGATTGACCCTGTGCAATCCCTGGTGGTGATTTCAATCTTTAACGATATGCTCTCAGGCAAGGGTTTAACCGATATTGTGCAAGGGTTAAACCAGAGAGGCATTGCCAGCCCGAAAGGCAAGGGTTGGAATAAAACAGGTCTCTACGCCATCGTTATCAATGAGATATATACCGGGACCTTCGTCTGGGGACGTCGCAGCAAACGGGGGAATCCACCGGTTCGAGCCGAGAATGCTTTTCCTGTAATCATTTGCAAGGAAGTTTTCGCAAAGGTTCAGGAACTCATGGGAAGCCGGGCACCGGTAAAACAGCATCCGAGACGAACCGTCAGTCGTTTCCTGTTGAGCGGTCTGGGTGTGTGTGGAAAATGCGGAAAAGCGCTGGTAGGACAAGATGCCAAGAGCGGAAAATACTCTTACTATGTCTGTGGTTCGCTGACTAAGAAGGGCGCTGGTGCCTGTACGACTCCATATCTCAACAGTGGCAAGTTTGAGCAATTGGTGACCTCGAAAATCAAAGAGCATATCCTCACTGTAGGGAATCTGACCAGGCTGGTGGAATTAGTAAATGAAGAGATGGATGAAGCGGCTAGTTCGTATCGAGATGAAATGGACACTTTGTTCAACGAGATTGGTAGTGTCGACCGACAGTTGGACAATCTATATGGTGCTATCGAGAACGGCAACATTGATTATGAACTGTTGAAGCCGAGAATAAAGGAACGGAAGACTCAACATGACAAGTTGCTGGCACGAAAGGCTGAACTTGAGATGGTGTTGTCTCAGAGGAAGATTGAATTGGCCAGCCCTGAGGTGGTCAGAGAATATGTTCAGGACTTGCGTCAGTTTCTCGATAGCAGCGACCTTCCGGAAAGAAGGGCGTTCATTAAGAGCTTTGTCAAGGAGGTCAGGGTTACAGGAACTGATGGAAAGATACGCTATACCTTCCCGATACCTCCTGACAATCTTGAGGAAGAGAACCTGGGAGTTCTGCCTACTGTACGGTATGGTGGGCAGTAGAGGACTCGAACCTCTGACCCCCTGCGTGTAAAGCAGGTGCTCTAACCAACTGAGCTAACCGCCCACAGGTGGCGCGCTTGGCGGGTCTCGAACCCACGACCTCAGCCTCCGCAGGGCTGCGCTCTATCCAACTGAGCTACAAGCGCTAAAGTAACAATGGTGCCGAAGGGGAGATTTGAACTCCCATGCCCTTACGGACACTACGCCCTGAACGTAGCGCGTCTGCCATTCCGCCACTTCGGCTTGGTGGGAGCTGCTTGCTCCCTTTCCACAAATAAATTATACTTAGCCTAGTCCACAGTGTCAACGAGAGGGTCTTATAGATATTCGGTAGCTGAAGCAATGAGAGTTATTTTGTTTACTGGTAAGGGTGGGGTAGGTAAGACCAGTGTGGCGGCAGCTACAGCGCTGCGTTCGGCAGAGCTGGGCTATAGGACTATCGTTCTCAGCACCGATGCCGCTCACAGCCTCTCCGATTCCTTTGAGGTTTCCCTGGACAATGAGCCGCGGCTTATTATCCCGAACCTTTGGGGGCAGGAAACTGAACTATCCCAGACCTTAGAGACTCAGTGGGGAAGCATCCAGAGGTATCTGTCAGCGCTGCTGGCTTGGCGGGGTATAGATGAGCTGGTCGCTGAGGAGATAGCTATCTTTCCCGGGATGGAGGAGTTAGCTAATCTGTTATGTATTGTTCGCTACCAGGATGAAGGACAATACGATGTCATCATTTTAGATTGCGCCCCCACTGGGGAAACATTGCGCCTGCTTAGTTTCCCTGAAGTAATGCACTGGTGGATGACAAGGATGTTTCCTATTGGGCGAAAGGTTGCCAGTATGGTATCCCCTTTAGCAAAGGCTTTGATGGATATACCTCTTCCCGATAGCGAGGTCTTCAACTCGATTGAGGAACTTTACTCTGAGCTTGATAAGATACGTACCCTGCTCACTGATGCTGAAAAAACATCGGTGCGCTTGGTGGTTAATCCGGAAAAGATGGTGATTAAGGAAACTCAGCGCACTTTTACCTACCTTAATCTCTATGGCTATGTTACTGACCTCATCATCTGTAATCGCCTCATCCCTGAGGCGGTTAAGGACCATTACCTCCAAGCCTGGAAAGACAACCAGAAGAAACATCACCAGCTAATTAGAGAGTGCTTCGCCCCGCTACCTATTTCAGATGTTCCCCTCATGGAGCAAGAAGTGGTGGGCATACCCATGCTGAAGGTTATGGCAAAGGCAGTCTACGGGGGAGACGACCCTACCACTATCTTCTTTCAAGGGCAAGTCCAGGATATCCAGAAGGTGGGTAAGCACTATGTTCTCACTCTTGCCTTGCCTTTCAGTAATAAGGAGAAAATCTCTTTAATGCAGAATGGTGATGAACTTACCATCCAAGTGGCAAATTTCAGACGGAATGTCATTCTTCCCCGTGCTCTTCGTGGCTTAACGGTCAGTGAGGCGAAGCTGGAGGGGAGTAAGCTAAGGATTAAATTTCATAAAGGGAGAACTGGGGACAGTAAATAGGCAAAAATTTTAGAGAGACTAGGAGGTGAGAATATGAGTGGCAGTATTTTTGAGGTGGAGTATCACCCTGGGGAGGAGGTGGTGCTGCGTTTCAGATCACCAAGGTTTCGAGGGCTTCCTGATGCTACTAAGCAGCATCTATTGGTAGCGCGAAAGGAAATGCTGCTGGCACTGCGCAGTATGCTTGATAGGGCGATTGAGAGGATGGAAGAGCCTGGAGAAACAAAGGGGAGAGGGAGAAGC
The DNA here is from genome assembly GCA_035529555.1 of Dehalococcoidia bacterium. Lineage (GTDB taxonomy): Bacteria > Chloroflexota > Dehalococcoidia > SZUA-161 > SZUA-161 > VGNW01. Next base: position 5,451 of record DATKWL010000282.1, read on the forward strand.
AGGATTAAGGTTCAGTGAAGCTAGGTCTCAGTTCACTGTAGCTTAAGAGCCAAGCAGCCTCCCTGGACAAATCCCTGTTGCCTCCCAAATTGGTTTGGTGATAAGGGGCCTGGCGAAGTGGCGCAGGCTACATGGAATAGTTGCTTGGTTCGTACTTCAAAATGTTTTGTAGGTGATATAATTCCAGCAAGCTAGCTCTAACATGCAGTAATGAAGGAGATGAGATGGCGCACGATGCGATTGTTGCGGAGGAACTGACCTACTGGTATGGCGAATTGGTTGCCGTGGACCACATCAGTTTTAACGTGGCTGAAGGTGAAATTCTGGGGTTTCTTGGCCCCAATGGTGCCGGCAAGACGACTGTCATTAAGATGCTGACGGGACAGCTCAGGCCCAAAGCGGGAAAGGCGACACTGCTGGGCATGGACATTGCCAAGAACGTTGAGAAGGTACAGGGGGATATTGGCGTTTGCTTTGAGGAGACAAACCTTTATGAGCAGATGAGCGCCATAGAAAACCTGAGATTGTTCGCTCGCCTCTTTGGTGTTCAGTCATTCGATGCCGAGGCTTTGCTGAGGAGGGTTGACCTGGCCGGTCGGGGTAGAGACCGAGTCGCCACATATTCAAAGGGTATGAAGCAGCGTCTTATGGTGGCACGCTCGCTGGTGAACCGACCCCGGGTCTTATTTCTTGATGAACCTACTGCGGGGCTAGACCCGACATCTTCAGAAGCTATCCGGAATATCATCCTCGAGGAGCGTGAGCGAGGAGCTACAGTCTTTCTCACCACCCACGATATGCTGGAGGCAGATAAACTTTCTGACCGGGTAGCCTTTATGAATCAAGGTAAGATAGTCGCTCTAGATACGCCACATAACCTCAAACAGCAATATGGTAAGCGAGCACTTAAGGCTAAAGT
>DATKWL010000283.1:0-6873 GCA_035529555.1 Dehalococcoidia bacterium
GCCTATGCAGAAGGACAGGGAATCCAGGCCGCTGAGTAATCCGGGCCGCGAACCATTTACAACTATCGACGACTTGACCCAGAAGGCCGAGGAGCTTGCTAACGGCCTGCAGAAGCTGGGCAAGTACAAACACCCACTCGATATTCGAAAGGGTGTTAGAAAAAGGAAGGAGGTGAGTGACATGGCAGAAAGAGAAGAGAACAGAACAATAAAGGCTGGGGCGAAAACCTACTTTTTTGACATCAAGAACACCAAAGAAGGAAAACCTTTCCTGGTCATCACTGAGAGTAGATTCAAGGGTGAAGGCAAGGAGCGGGAGAGAGCCAGCGTCATTGTGTTTCCAGAAAACGCGGAAGAATTCAGCCAGGCGGTTGCCGACATGACCGGCAAACTCGGCTAGAAAGAACGCCTTTGAGGAAATAGTGTTAAGTACAAAATTTGAACGTTCACAAAATGTGCTCAATGCTTAAATTTCCACTTAAATACTACCGTTACAAGTACCGTTACAGATACCGTTATGGTTAACGGTAGTATTCTCAAGCCTGCGGGCATCGAGCCCTAGGCTTGAGTCCGGAAGATACTGCCTCTCCTCAGGGAGGCCGTGCGTTCCACCCGCTTTTTCCCCTAAAATGGGCAAAAACCGACTTCCACGCAGACCCCCCACTCGTCAAGCCAGGGCCGTCGGGGCGCTCCCTCAGGCAGCTTCGCTGCCTGGGTCGACCCCGACTCCCCCCGCCTGCGCTCCGATTCTCGCTTCGCTCGAACGCGGAGTCCCCTTGCTCGCTCCCTCGTCCTTCGGACAGATGGTCGCTCACTGCGGCGCCACGCGTCGCCCGCTGGCCATGCTTCGCAGGCCATCGACCTCCGCTATCGGCGGGGGGAGTCGGGCTCTTCGTGCCCGACGGCCTGCGGCCAGCGACATCTTCCGGACCTTCTGTCGCTGTCCTTAAGGCATAAGCGGTAGCGCCTGCGGCGCTTATTATTTCAATTTATTCACCGGCGCGCTATTCTAGGATTGGGGCTTGTTGGTTATGAGGACGAGGGAGCGCGCGGTTCGAAAACGTATGAGACCTCGCCTGCCTGCCAGCTCATTGTACCAGCCACCTTAGCTCGTCAAGGCCTGCGCCTTAGCTTGCAGCACGGCTTGCGCGTTGCTTTCAGCAAGCCTTGACACGCCAAGGAAACCGACTGGTAACCAATGGCTGCGGGCAAGCATTTACAAGCCTGCTTAGAATTAGAGGTGCTGGAGATGGCTGAAGAAAAATCCATTGAGGAACTGATCGCCAGAGTGGAGCATCATCTGGTCGTCATTGAGGAGATTCGAGTGCCAGCAGCAGAAGCAACGCTTCAGAAAGTGCGCGAAGAAAGTGACAATGCGTGGGACGCATTGCAACGACTCGGGAAGCGAGTCGTCAAGGAAAAGCGCGAACAATGATACCTGTTCGCGAGAGGTCAGGGATTTCTCCCTGACCTCTTTTTTTGTCGCTCCTTTTGTGGTCTCAAGGTCCTATTTCCCAGGGAGCTATGCCTCCGGCATCTGCCTTGCAGATGAAGGCATAACACTGCCCGGTACCGGTGCTCATAAATTGTTGTGGCTGGCTCCTGCGCATGGAGACACTATGTAGACCGGGCGGGAAGTTTTTTGGTTTTGCTTGCCTGCTTCGCCATCGTACCAGCCACCTTTGCCCGTCAAGGACTGCGCCCCGTTCGGATAACCGAACGGACCTTGCAAGGCCCCCTTGCGGGGCCTCCTTGACCGGCAAAGGCATTCGGCTGGTATCTCGTGGCTGAAGGCAAGCAGATTAGCAAGCCTACTAAGAAAGGAGGTGACGTATATGTTTGCAAGTATTAATAGCGATCTAGAGGTTAGGATAAACGGTTCTACGGAGCTGTGGGAAGATAGGATGAAGTCACAGGGGCTGTTTAAAGCCGATTATCGAAAAGTAGTTGAGATTTTCGGCAAAGCTAACAGCTGGCTTCCGGAGGATGCTCTCGTAGCTATTGACGAGTGGAGGATATTAACACCGGATGGAGCAGCTATTCTGATCTGGTATGGTTGGAATGATATGGCTAAATGGGAAGCTACTTTTAAGGTTCTGGCAAACTCCAAGAATTCATATAGATGGTTGCTGGGGACTTTTAGCCTTCGAAGCGGAAGCCGGGTTCAGGAAGTAACCAGTGAATGATGTGCCCCAAAAAACGAGGCGGTCCATACAACGGTAAGGGCATGTAACAGTAGCTTTACAGGGGTCGGGGATTATTCCCCGGCCCTTTTTTTGCTACGCATACCTGAAAGCGAATGAGGCGATTATATTTAGTGCGCCGGCGTCGCTATTGGCAACCTCAGAAGGTTGCGCCGGCGCACTTATGCGCCCTTTAAAAGCTAATGGTAATAATCTGGTAAACTGTGGATAGTTATGTCTGAAACGGAGCGACCACCGACCACTGAAGAATTACAGGCCCTGGCGGAGGCGCTGGGAAGAACATTTATCCAGCGCCGCGATCTTTACGCCAGGCAGCTCGATGACGGAAGCTACATAAGTGTAAAGAAGCCACTCCGTCCTGGCTATTTGAAGGATCATCTGCTGGGGAAGATGACTCTGGGAGCATATGTCCTGGACCAGGACAGCAGCGGGCGTTTTATGGTGCTGGATGCTGACAACGATCCTGATTGGCGCCGGTTGCAGGCGCTGGCAAGCGCCCTGGCTGAGATGGGGGACAGTAGCTACCTGGAAGGTAGCCGGCGCGGTGGCCATCTGTGGATGTTTTTTGCTGAACCCATGCCGGCCACGGACATCCGGCGCTTTGGGCAGGGGCTTCTGGATTATTTTAGAATTGAGAACATTGAGCTGTTTCCCAAACAGCCTCAGCTTACATCCGGCCCAGGATCCCTGATTCGGCTCCCGTTTGGCGTCCATAGAAAATCTGGCGGGCGCTATGGTTTTTATCTACCAGACGGCCAGCCGCTGGCGCCGACGCTAAGAGAGCAAATCGCTGCGCTCGGAGCCCCTGAGACGCTTTCTAAGCCGGTATTGGATCGCTTTTGGGACTATGTGACGGAGACAGACAGGAAAGCGCCCCAGGGGCCGTCTGAGGTGCCTCAGCGTTCGCGTTTGTTGATGGATGACGACGCCCCCGTTTCAGAGCGCATCAAAAACGCTATCACAGTCAGGCAGTTTGTTTTACAGTATGTAGAACTCTCGAAACGTGGTATGGGGTTATGCCCGTTTCATGATGATCATAATCCAAGCTTTGCGGTCAATGATTCTGGCAATTACTGGAAATGTTTTGCCGGCTGTGGCGGGGGCAGTGTGATAGATTTCTACATGCTGTATCAACAGCAGGTTATGGGGAAGAAATGTGATTTCAGCGATGCGCTAACCGAGCTCGCCGATATATTACTTCGACAATATGATGTCTACCCGGACGCTACACCGACTGACCTTGACGACCGCTATTAAAGAACTGTTTGAGGCGCAATAAATCGGTATCAATGCCGGCACCATCTAAACCTTTCAACAGTGATTTGTGCGCGGCGATCCCCATAGCAGCGACATCATCGGCATCAAAAATGTTTGGTTGAACGAAGAAGTAGGTAAAGAGATTTCTCGTGGCAAGAGCACTTAAGAAAGCAAGACCAAGCAGCTCAAAGCTAAAGAACATGAACGTGTTGAAGCAGAAGCAACTGAATGTCGATGCCGCAACAGCACTTGCTTCAAACACATCAGGTGGTGGCTCATTACCCGAGAGTTCGGCGATAAGGGCTATTATGCCTGTGATGGCCAACGGGATGATACCGAAAAGGACGCCCGTTAATATGCCAAAGACCATAGCGATGCCGAAGAGGAGCAGGAGCAGTTTCCAATTGAGCAAGGGACGAATGTAGGTGTGCCAGGAAACGAAGAGATCTCGACCATGTTTCCCGATGTAAATGGTGGTGGTAGCTCCCGGATGCGTATGATTAATAATATGGAGTCGCTTTTCTTTTGAGAGCGTGCCCAGGTAGCCAACTCGCCGATCAACCGTGACATCTGGCATTTCGCGGTGCTTGAGAATGGTGAACACATTGCGGTGAACTTGGTTGACCAGCTCCCCCCGATTTTCAACCAGGTCAGCCCAACTATCGACGTGATACCCTAACCGGTTGAATTTCATTCCTGTTGGTTGTGGGAGAGCAGGCCCAGAAGCAGTGTTATCTACCGTTTGCGCTGTCATGATAATCCCCTCCTAATAGTGACTCCAGGCATAGGTATTGACCGATATGATAACATATAGGCAGCCATGCAATGGCAAGCGTTTCTCGAAAATGTGGACAGGCTCGGTAACACCATATACGGTGCTTTGTCCATTTGCAGCATTATTTCTTTGTTAGGAATCTGGATTGGTTACCAGTTAGCAGAACTCCGGCACAAGAACGAACGCGAACGCGAAAAAAACTGCATTGAGTGTGCGAGGGAGGGGCATCATAAGTATCATCGACAGGGTCGGTCGGAAGAAAAAAGACTCCTTTCTCGCTTGTTAAATCGGCTCTTTAGAGGAGCGAGCCAGAGGCACTCATAAAAAATCTGGCTCGTTGTTGTGGCTCATTTGCAGAAGGTGAAGATCCTTACTGTAAAAAGAGATTATCCTTATGGGTGCGCACAAGGCATCCCACAATCAGGACAATATACCGACTTATTATGTCGGCACCCACGGCTGGTCGATGTTGGCACTTGCTGTAACACAAGTGCAAGTCCCAATAAAAGGACGATAACCATCGAACCTGTTGTAATGAACATATCTTTCATCACCTCCGATCTAAGAGAGGGCAGGTGAACAAAGCATAGAGTGCCTCTGCGCCTCGTCACAGCAAGTTTATCCATATTTTGTGGACCGGCAAGATTGTTATATCTTTAATATGAGTGCGCTTCTGAGAAGACCCGAATTTATTTGAGTAAGGCGATAGGGAACAGAGTATGGCGATTATAGGTCAGGGTGTTAAGAGAAAGACAGGGGAGCGTGGTTCTCTGACGTTGTCGTCAGCAGAGAGAGAACAGGGAACATACGTTATCGGAACCACCGGTACAGGCAAGACTACCTTGCTTCGGAATATCGCAGTTGAGGACATGTGGAACCTGCCAGATGAAGGGCTGTGCGTATTAGATCCCCATGGTGATTTGACAGACGAATTGCTTGCCTGGGTGCCGCCGAACCGAATTCAGGACGTTGTGTATCTGAATCCGATGGATATAGTGAGGCCGTTTGGTCTCAACCTCCTGGACTGCGATCGCTCTAGTGAACATGAAGTTCGGTGGGTTGTATCAACCATCATGGAAACGTTGCACCGACTGTTCTGGTACTCATGGGGGCCACGCCTGGAGCATGTTTTGCAACATGTAATTCGTACGTCTATGCGGGTCCCTGACAGCACTTTTGTTGAGTTATTGCTTCTGTTGAGCAATAGGGCGTATCGGGACGAGGTAGTCGGTTATCACAAGAACAGACGAAAGGATGGCAGCATTGACACGGGGAGGCTAGATTCTCAAAAAGACGGATTGTTGATTAGCTTCTGGCATGATTGGTTCCAACGGCTGACACCACACGACCAGGCAGAAGCGACGGCGTCAACCCTGAATAAACTCAGCCCCTTTTTACTCGATAGCATGATGCGTAACATCATTGGCCAGGCCGAGAGTAGCCTTGATATCCGCAGCATAATGGATGAAGGTAAGATTCTTTTTGTAAATCTCTCAAAAGGCGATATTGGTGAGATTAATTCCTCATTGCTGGGCTCTATGTTGGTCAACCTCATCCTGATAGCGGCCTTGCGCCGGCGAGGTCCGGGCTATGCAACAGGGCGGCGGCGTTTTCACCTGATTGTTGATGAGTATCAGAACTTCGCTAACCAAAGCTTTGCCATCCTGCAATCCGAGGCAAGGAAATTTGGCGTCGATCTTATTGTTGCCCATCAATATAGAGACCAGTTGGATAGGGATAGCCAGGGGGCCAGTCTCAATGTGGGTAACTTCATCGTCTTCCGGGTTTCTGGGCGGGATAGCTATATGCTTGCCAGTCAATTTGACAATACGCCACCCCCCCCCGACAGTCGTAAAGAACCTATCTATGCGCCAGTTGAGACGCAGGCCGGCACATTGTGGCAGGTCTACGAAAGTGACTATAGTCAGCGGTTCTTTGAGGAGATGGAGTTACCAAGACGATCGTACAACGACGTCGAGGCCGAGATGGCCAACAGTCTGTCAACACTAAGTAATTATGAAGCCTATTGCAGAATGGTTCGCAAACCTAGACAAGGAAGACCCTACCTGGGAGAGTACAAGATCACGACGCTTGAGTGGCCAAATGTAAGAACAGCAGACGGGAATCAAGGTAGACCAAATGCCGCTGTAAGGGATGAGTGTATAAAAAAGAGCCGGGAGCAATATGGTCGAGATAGGGATATGGTAGAGCAAAGCATCTACGAGCGTACAGGGAAACGTATTGAGCAAACAGGGCCTGTTCCAGCAGGGGGTATCGTGAGGAGAGATAAAAGAACCTGAGCCCGTGATGGTATAATTGCCCTATGACCAAGCGCAAGCGACGTCCACCACACGCACGCCCTGCGAAGCCAAAGCCAATTCGGCTAACAGAGAAAGATAGGCGTATCTTGGAAACCATTCATGCGTTTGATGGCATGATGAGTTTGGAGCAAATTGACCGCCTGCATTTCAATGGAAAGGGTGGTACGTGGCCCAGGGAGCGAATGCGAGCACTTTTTGATCATCGGTATGTGAATATGCCGAATGCCGCCAATGCTCATCGGGTGCCAGCGGGCGAAACCATTTACTTTTTGGATGTTGAGGGTGCACGAGTTGTCGCCGATCTCTATGGAGAGTC
>DATKWL010000284.1:0-21499 GCA_035529555.1 Dehalococcoidia bacterium
TCAAACTGCGAGCTTAGGTATTCTTTCCCCGCCTCCTTGAACTTCCTGTCGATAAATTCGTCTATCATCGAGTAATCCCCACTCAACACGTCCTCTACCCCAAGCTTCTTCCCTATACAGCATAACCCTATCAGTATTGAATTATGTTTCTCTCGAAAATACCCCGCTAGCTCTCCAAATTTCTTACCTATATATTCCCCGGGTATCGCCCTCTGCTGTATGATGTTTCCCTCTTTGTACGATAGTAGCTGCCTCACCACTAACACCACCCCCTCAGCCACCGCAGCATTCGCTAATAGATACGGGTCGTATTCACCATGCACTACCACTTCATTCGCACCGGCTCGCCTCACATGCGGAGATGACTTCCCATCCACTACCTCCACGCATACCTTCGCCTTTGCATTCATCGACTTCACCGCCAGCGTACTCAGTATCGCCCTCTCATCTGCACCACTTTCGTCTCCCTGCGCTGTGTCGGTCAGGATTATCACCACACCAGCCTGCCTTATGTTCGCCAGCTCCAGTATAGCCTCGCTGGTGAAATCCCCATGCACATACTTAGGCTTTATCTCTTTGTATCTCAGTAATAGCTCATTCATCCGATCTGCCGCTAACGAGTTCACCAGCACTACCTCGACTTGCCCACCTCTAGCTGTTATCCCATCCAGTATCTTGTCTATGTGTTCGTTCCAGCCGCATATCACTGTGTGGTTCTTCGCTCTTATCTTCTCCAAGCCTCTCTCCTCCCTTAAACGTTGTGTAACCATATATGAAGCTATCTTAGCAGTAACTAAAGGTATGATGGCAAGACCGATAACAATCAAAATTATAGTGAAGGCCCGCCCCGCCGGAGTTAGAGGGCGAGCGCCGCTGCCCGTCACAGGCTTCGATATGATTGTAAACATCCACCAGAATGCCTCACCCAGCGATGAAAGGCCTCCTCCTGCACTTCGCTCGAAATAAAATATGACGAAGGAACAAACAATGAGTATTAGAATTACAATAGTAATCAGCCTAAACAGAAAGCTCCTTCGCGCTTTCCGTACTATCCAAGAGAATATGGCTTTAAAGGGTTTAGCTGCGGTCAACCCGGCATTTAATAGAGTCTTACGCAAAAGCTCTCCTTAGAAGAAATATACCGCTGATACGGTTTGCTCTGCTCGAAGTAGTTTCGTAATCTCCTGCTTTTCCATCTCGTCGCTAATTGTTTGAATCTCTGACAGCATTTCGCCTCTCTCATTTGCCCCGAACTTCCATCTCACGACATAGCCCTTCACATTCACGCTTCCCAGGTGATAGGCATAGCTACGGTCACAGAATGAAACCGCCGAAGCTTCAGCATTTAGATACAGTAACTTGCGCCCTCTGTATTCCAATATCCCTTCTTTTATACTATAAGACCTGCCGTCAAACCCGATATCTCTGTCCTCAGGCAGATGGGTATACACATAGCTCATTTCCAAATAGCCTTCTTGTTAATTTCCACATTTTACGCTAACAGTTTTCTACAAGCAAGATTATTCTACTTTTTCAGGGAACGGAATAATTCCTTGCACGATATATCACGTTCTAAAATAGCTTTCAGGTCTTCTCGTGTTAAACCCTGAATAGATACTACTTTATTTCGACTCGTTTGCCCGCGAACAATGGCAATTGCGCTCTTGGGCACTCCAAACGCATCTGCCACGAGCTCCAGCAACGCCTGGTTCGCCCGCCCTTTCTCAGCCACGGCGGTTACCTTAGCACGAAGAACATCGCCCCTAAAGCCAATGATTTCGTCTCTTTTGGCACCTGGCTGAAGATGCACATCAATAGTTGTTCTCTTGTCCATGACAATCCTGGAGAAATTTTAACATGACTTGTTTAAGACAGATAAATCACCTAATCGAAGACTATGCCGCAGATGGATACCAATGAAGCACCCTGCTGGTCGGCAGGGCATTGTGCATATCCTGTCAATTCTCCCTTTGTCTCTCCTAATAACCGCATGGCCAGATATATAGTGGACAGGCCGCAGATTCGCCTCTTGTCTCCTTCCTGTTTCACCAGTTTAAAAACTCCTTCAGCATCGCCCTTGATGATAGCAGTCACCAAATCGTTATCGGCAGCCGAGAGCTTAGCTCTCTCCAGAGCGTCAATGGCATAGATATCTCCGAAAGCCGGCCCCACATGAGCCAAATCGCCGGCAGCGACTATAAGGGTGCGTCTGCCGGATGTTGCTTTTGTCAAAGTGTCGATGAAGCAATTGATTTCGTCGTCATTGCCGGGCTGTTTATCTTCATCGATAAACCTCTGGAATGAGCCGCAAAGAACGGGCACAAGCTTGCATCCCCTGCCCTTCGTGAAATAATGCAACCATACAGCGGCCGCCTCCACAGAGTGCTCGTTGCGATGGCTGAACTCTTCATCGTAGACCTCTTGCTCTCCCAGGCCACGAGACACTGCATCCACCACATCACCAGCAACTGGCAGTTCACCCCAGGGTGTAGCGTAGCTCTTTTTTGTAAGTGTGAACAGCTTGTGTCCAGCCTGATGATTCGTGCCCAGGATTATAGCTACCTCGGCCTCACGTGCTGTCTGTGCTGCCCGATGCCAAACCCCGGCGTAGACAGAACCGCCGCGCTGATAATCGATATGCGGGCTTACTAATCCCCGCACACTATCAATGCCCCCTGTCCTGTCAACATCTGCAGATAAACCATTAAAGTACTGCTTCATTGTCTGTTCCAGCAACTCGGGGTCAGCGGGATAAACCTTATCTGCCAAGATAGGAGAGCGCAATGGAGAAGCTCTAAACAGCTCCCGAGCTTGCCCATAGGCCGTAGCAAAACGTTCGTTGTCCATCAGCAGAGCATCGTCGAGGGCTGCAAACAGCTTCTCCAGATATCCCGGGCCCACCCGCAGGCCTGCCCTTAGCTCCAGAGCTGCCCTTATAGTAGCGATATCTCTTGCGCCATCGCATAGCTCCAACACAGGTAAAATATTTGCAGGCAGAACAACCATGAAATCGCTAATTCCGTAAGGGTCTTGAAGCACAAGCACCGGCTGCCCGTGCTGTTGACTACGGCTTATATTTATGCGCCTCAGCTTTGGTCGCATTTCATCAGGCATAATACCTCACCGCAACAGGGCTACATAACTATTCAATTCCACATCAAGTGAATCTGCCACTGGCTTACACTTGGCTTTAAGCAGATAAAACACCTTGCCCTGTGGCTTCAACTCCGAGAGTGTCTCCCAATAACCCATGCCCTTGGCGAGCACAAGGTCGGCAGCATCGAACTCCAACTTAAACTCGTCAGAAGCCATCGCCATGTCCACTCCCGGCGTGTCCGTACCTGTGGTGATAACCCTGCGCAATTCGTTCGCCAGGCCAAATTCCTTTAAATCAGCGAGCGTGATATCATTTTGAACAGGTGATTCTTTCACCACATAGGTTACAGGAGCAAAATCCTGCAACTTCTCTACAAGCGGCAGGTCGAAGAACACCTCTCCGGCATTGTCTGCCAGATAGAGAATTCGCCTCGTCTTTTTCAGCTTACTCTCCAATTCTTTTATGTGGTCTACCGCGAACTCTACAGGCATCCCTATGTCCTTCTTGATCTGCTTCAAATCCTTGAAGAAATCTATGTTGTTCCCCAAAACCGCCAGGACCATATAATCCCTGAGATTAGCTTCAGGATTGTTCCTCCAACCCTTACGAAGGCTCCTCGCCATATCCACCTCAGCTTCCTTCATGAGGCGATAGGGGTCAGGGTTTCCGGTAACCATCCTCACCAATCGGTGCAGCGGAGTAGCCACAGCTATAGAAACTTTCTCTGTCGAGAACTCGCGGTCTAGTAGCTTGAGGCCCTCTTCAATGGCTTTGGCTTTCAGTTCAGGGTCTTCGGTGGCAAGCCCGGCAGCCTGCCTCACCAGATTGGCTAAACAGGGATAACATTCGTTAGTAGCCTTCATTTCACTTATCTATAGCGGCGCCTCAACAGTGACTGTAGTGCCCTTCCCCGGCTCGGAGTCTATCTTCAAGCTGCCATTCAACAACCGAATGCGCTCATGCATGCCAGCTAAACCAAGTCTGCCCTCCTTGACCATATTACCAACAGTCTCAGGCAAGGCAAAACCCTTACCATTATCCTTCACTGTTATCTGAATTCTATTATCCCCGAATTCTATCCTTACCTCTGCATTAGTTGCCTGAGAATGCTTCCTGACATTACTGAGTGCCTCCTGGGCAATGCGGAACAGGATGATTTCCACCTCGGCTGGCAGCCTGCGCTCGCTACCCAGAGTCGTCACTTCCACCTTTATCCCTGAGTGTTTTTCCACATTAGTGCCCAGCCATTCCAGAGCTGGCAACAAGCCCAGGCGGTCCAGAGTGGCAGGCCGTAGGTCATGGCTCATTCTACGCACGCCTTCCATTATATTGTTTACCTGCTGCCGTAGATCCTCCAGCTTTAATTTCTCCTCTCTGGAGAGGCCTTTGCTGCTCGAAGCGAGGTCATCCAACTGCCGAGTCAGTACAACAAGATACTGAACAGTATCATCATGAAGCTCACGGGCTATGCGCTTTCTTTCCTCTTCCTGAGCCCGGGTAATCTGACGCAGGTAGAACTGAAGGTTTTCTCTCATCAGTTTTTCTTCGGTAACATCCCTGGCGATATGCTGGAAGGCTACAGGTTTCCCTCCCTCCGTCACCAGGTTGGTTGTTATCATCAAAATGGCCCCTGTACCATCCTTCCTTATTATGCGTTGTTCATAAGGCTGAGCCACAGGCTCATTTGCCAGCAACTTGCTCCCTATCTCCCTGGCAAGTTTCATGCCTTCCTCTGTAAGAAAGGCCTTCACATTCAATCCATGCACCTTTCTCAAATCCTCCAGCGTAAATCCGGTGAGCTTTTCGCTAGCCTTGTTTGCAGCCATAAGATTGCCTTCAAGGTCGTGAACCCAGATGGCATCATTGGCGCTTTCAAAAAGTTCGCGATATCTTTCCTCAGACAACTTGAGTTGTTTGGTGAATTCTCGTTCGTGTTCGTAGAGACGTGCATTCTCCACGGCAACTCCGATTTGATTACCGATAGCATTTAGTAATTCCACCTCATCATTACTGAACCGACGATGGCTACACATAGCCACGCAAATAGTACCGACCACTGCACCTTTTGATTTGAGAGGCACGATAATCTGCGATTTTATACCTTCCTTCACCAATTCCATACTAGTGGCAGAACCCGATTCTTGAGAAACGTCTTCCACAAACAGCGGCTCACCCGTCTCCGCAACCTTGCCATTAAATCCTTCTCCCAATTTAATCCTGCTTACATTCTGGGCAAACCCTTTGGAAACACCTTCATTAGCAACCAGCATTAATTCCCCTGTCTTTTCATCTAATAGAAACACCAGCGCGGCATCCGCCCTCATCACCGTCACTACACTGTCAATACTGCTGTCCAATAGCTGGCTCAATTCCAGCGACTTAGACACCACACTAGATATTTCGTTGAGCACAGAGAGCTGAATTCGGCGCACTCGCTCTCTTCGCAGTAAACCGAATGAAAAGGCTACAACATTACCGATTACAAAAACTGCTATAGTCTCGGAGATTGCATCAGGACGATATTCAGAGAGGACAAGAGCGCGGGGGAGCATAATGGCAATAGCTATCAGCGAAACTATGAAGGCGCCTCTTTGTCCGAACAGGAACCCGGCCCAGACTATGGGCGCCAGATAAAGGATTCTCTCAAATGCGTGACGATCCAGCCCGAGGTTATCCCAGATATTACTGAGAAAAGCTGGGTGCTTTAGTTCCTCTGCATAATGGGGGAGCGTAATTAATATGAGTATGGCTATGAGAAGCCAAAAGCCCGGCCTACGAATAACCCTTGTCACCCAGCTTTGAGATAATCGTTTTACCACCTAATCACCGCAAGCGCCCTTAAGCCGAAAATCAGGGCACATCTTCGAGGGTGACCCAACCTTCCTTCATAGCATGCACCACTGCTTCAGTCCGTGAGCTGACTTGAAGCTTGTTGAAGATATGTCCCAGGTGGCCCTGAACCGTGCGTATACTGAGGCAAAGTTTATCGGCGATGTCCTGGTTGCTCAAACCCTTGGCCGCCAGCTTCAGCACTTCCATCTCCCGCTCGCTGAGAACGCCCGAGGGTTCCTTGCCCTCAGGTTTACCGGAAGCAGATATAAAGCGGTTCAAGACTTTGCGAGCGATGGAGGGGTGAAGAACAGATTCTCCGGAATACACCGCCCTCACCGCATCGAGAAGCTCGCGGCTGCGAACGGTCTTAAGCAGGTAGCCAGCAGCCCCCGCTTCCAGCAGGCTGAAAATGAACTGGTCATCATCATAGGCAGTTAGTATGAGAACATTTATTGAGGGGCAAGTAGCTTTAATCCGCCTGGTTGCTTCGATACCATCCATCTTGGGCATTGAGATATCGATTATTGCCACATCGGGCTTCAGGCTGGTAGCCAGCTCTACTGCTTCCTCCCCATCACCAGCCTCCCCGACCACATCCATGTCCGGTTCCTGCTCCAAGATGCGACGGGTACCCTCACGCACCACCGCATGGTCATCAGCAATCAGAATCCTGATTTTGCCCAAATTTCATCCCCCTGCCTTTTTATCATTTGACATTATATCATACTCCCCCAACTTCATGCGCAAGCAGATAAAATTCCAGAAACATGATGTTCTCCGGCTTATCCCTTACAAAAATCGAATTAAGCATAAATACGCGTTACTGGCTAGTTCTATACGAGCTTTCGGCAACCATAAACAGGCATTACTGCGGAAGTCAGTTTTGACATCTTGGTGGTAATGTAATAGTGGAGGTAAAGTAGACAGAAAACCCGGAGAGGAAGGAGGGATGAGAAATGCAGTGGGAATTTGTAGTGGCATTGGTGGTGGCGATACCCGTTATGCTTCTCCCAGTAGCTCTAGTGTGGTACTCCCTGAACATAAGTGGTCTGTACCAGGTTATTAAAGACAGACGTCAGCGACAGAAGAGACTGGCTATTTACGGAAAAGAAGTAAGGATAGCAACTGAGGGAAAACCTAATACAAATAGCGAACTTGCAGGCAGCGGACGTTGAGATAGATAGCCCTCACAAGATTAATCCGAAGGTAAAGAAGGTATTGCAATGGAATGGTACATCATATTGGCTCTGGCCGTAGGAATATTTGCTATCCTCTTCCCGATTGCCTACGTATGGTACCTGAACGTAGGAGGCGTTTATTCAGCTATTCAAAAAGCGCGTGAGAAACGAGTTTTCAGCGATGAAGAAGTAAAAGCTGTCACCCCTGATACTAATATCTCTAAACACAGAATTCGCGAGGTCCAGGTGTTTCGCAAAGCAAGCGAAAGAGGCATTACACAGCCTATCGGCCGCAAGGAAGCCACAAAAGAGGCAAGGAAAGCCAATATCAGACAGCCTAAGTAAGAAGCAATTTTTTACTCACAGTAAACAGACTGGATTGTCAGAGAATGGCAAATAAAGACTGAGGCAAACTGGGATGAGATGGGCAAGGGAATACACTGGCATCAATAAGACATAAAATCCTTACAAGAAACAAGACGACAAGCGCCGCGCTGAGCCAAATCTTTCTGGCAGAATCATTGCTAAAGCTTCCGAGTCAATCCCCAAAATCTTCAGAATCACTGTCAATAGGTATATATACCTACTTTTCCCTCACGTGCTGCAAGCAAAAATACTTATTTCTGTTTTTAAGAACAGGCACATCGGCGGAATCATTTCTTAGGTGAGACTGTTAATCTGATATTGGACGATGGCTGGAAAGGATGGTTAAACGATGCAAAGAGGCATAAGACGATTGCTGGAGGAAGCTCTAGGCAAAGAAGAGGGGGTTGCCCAGGAAGGTGACTTCTGGGCAGGAAAGACTGCTTGCCGGGAAATGTGCCACTGCCCGCCTGCTATAAGGGACGAATGCCCGGCAAGTAAGTACACCGCACTTCCCTGCTGGGAAGTCGAAGGCACCTACTGTAAACTAGAGATGAAAGAGGGGGGCATTGTCACAGGGACAGACACCAGCATATGCGAAGTTTGCAGAGTATACAAAAGGTATGGAGAAGGCAAACGCATCGAACTGAAGCTCCGCGGCAAGGGCATCGATTCCACTCTTAATTCACCGGCGCAATTAACAAAGATGGGAATAAAATCCAGGAAATAGGCGAGGAAGATAGATACGACGGCAGTAACTGCCGCCTGTGAATTGCCCAAATAGATGATAGAATATAGGAGAGAGTCAGATGGAATGGTATATAATATTAATAGCAGTGATATTCGGGGTGCCGTTTATTCTTGCGCCAGTAGCGCTGGTATGGTATCTAAACGTTAGCGGGTTATACAGAGTACTGGTAGATGTGCGCCAGCGCCAGAAGAGAAGGGCAATGGCTTCCAAGGAGTCCCAAAAAGTGGTTATTGCAGAAAAGGGGTAAAGAAGTTGATTAAAACAGTCCATTGCAGGTGGACGAATTGGAGGGGGCTGGGATAGCCCCCTATTTATTTGTTCGATAATTATCGTATGAGTATAATTTTCAACCAAAATTCAGGGGGTGGCGATGGAAACAAAAGTTCATGGTAGTAACAGTTTCATCAATGAAATCTGTAGCATCCCCGGAGGCGAAAAGATACGTCTGTGCATCCAGTGCGGCACTTGTTCCGCATCCTGCCCCAATGTCAATAAGATGGAATACTCGCCACGGCAGATAATAGCCATGGCACGGGCAGGTATGAAAGACGAGGTGCTGTCCAGCAACTCTATGTGGTGCTGCACCTCCTGCTATCTCTGCACGGTGCGCTGCCCCAGAGATATTAAGCCCACCGAACTGATGCACGCCCTGGAGTGCGTGGCTGTCAGTCAACCTTCCAAAAAGGCAAAAACGAAAACTCCTGCTATGTACAAAAGCTTCAGTGATTTTGCATATAGCCTTGGCAGCGTCCCCGAGGTGGGCTTCATGACCTGGTACTACTTCCGAACTAACCCTCTACGTGCCATGAAAATGGCACCCATGGCTTTAAGTCTGCTCAGGCATGGACGCATGAATATCAAAGCCAGAAGGTTGAAACCTGAAGCAGAAAAGCAACTCAAAGCTATCCTTAATAAGGCTGAGGAACTGGGAGGGATGAAATAATGAAAAGATATTACACTTACTTCCCGGGATGCTCCTCCTCAGATGGTGGTGCCAAGGCATACGGTATGTCCACGGAGGCAATAGCCAAGGCTCTGGATATGGAACTCATTGAACTTGAGGACTGGAACTGCTGCGGGTCTACTCCCTACAGCGGGGTAGATGAACTGGCTTCGTTATGCAACTCAGCCCGTAATCTGGCGCTGGCTGAAAAGAAAGGGTTTGACATTGTTACACCTTGCAGTTCCTGTTATGTAATCCTCAAGAGAACCAATCAATACTTAAAGGAATACCCCAGGCTGAAAGCCAAGGTGGATGAAGCCCTGGCAGCCGGTGGCCTGGAATACCATGGAACCGTGAAGCCACGGCATCTCCTCGATGTTCTGGTAAACGAAATAGGCTACGATGAAATTAAATCCAAGGTTAAAGCAAACCTTGGAGAGTTGAAAGTAGCTTCTTACTATGGCTGCCAAGTAGTGCGTCCCGCACCAAGCTTTGACCACCCTGAATACCCTCAATCGCTGGATAAGCTGGTTGAGAGCCTGGGTGCAAAAGCTACACCATTCCCACTTAAGGCACGTTGCTGCGGAGGGTCCCTGATTATCTCAGAGGAGGACTTAGCCCTGCAATCGGTAAATAAACTCCTGGAAAATGCCACTAGCAACGGGGCTGAGTTAATTGTCACTGTTTGCCCACTTTGTCAAACAAATCTGGATGTTTATCAGGGCAAGGTGAATAAGAAGTTCAAGACTAAGTTTAAGATTCCCATACTGTTCTTTACCCAGCTTATAGGAGTTGCTTTCGGTATAGACAACAAGACTCTAGGTATAGAGAAGAGCATAGTCCCTGCCGAAAAGGTACTTGCCAAATCAACCAAAGGCGAGAAGGGGGGATAGAATGGAACTGAAGATCGGTGTATATGTCTGTGACTGCGGTGCCAACATCGCCGGCATCATTGATGTTCCGCAGGTAGTGGAATTCGCCAAGGGACTGCATAATGTGGCGATAGCCAGGGAATACAAGTTCGTTTGCTCAGACCCCGGGCAGGACATCATAAAGAAAGACATCAAGGAACAGAAGCTGAACCGTGTAGTTATAGCGTCTTGCTCACCGCGCCTCCACGAGCTGACCTTCAGGCGCACCCTGGCCAGCGTCGGGCTAAATCCCTATTTAATGGAGATGGCAAACATACGTGAACACGTGGCGTGGGTGAGCGAGAATAAAGAGCTCGCTACTCAGAAGGCAAAGGCGCTGGTCAATGCAGCGGTCAGGAGAGTTGCATATCACCAGCCGCTGGAGATAAGAGAAGTGCCTCTAAACCCCAACACACTGATAGTAGGCGCCGGCATCGCCGGCATACAGGCAGCGCTGGAAATAGCCAACTCCGGTCACAAGGTCTATCTGGTAGAAAGGGAGCCATCTATCGGCGGCCACATGGCCCAGCTCGATAAGACCTTTCCTACTCTCGACTGTTCAGCCTGAATACTCACCCCGAAGATGGCCTCGGTGAGGTCACACGAAAACATCGCGATGATGACATACAGCGAGGTGCTGGAAGTCTCAGGATATGTGGGCAACTTCAAGGTCAAAATTAAAAAAAAGCCACGCTATGTAGACGAGGATAAGTGCACCGGCTGCGGCGTATGCAGCGACAAGTGCCCTGCCAAGATAAGCAATGAGTTCGATGTGGGTATGGGTATTAGAAAAGCTATCTACACTCCATTTCCGCAGGCAGTGCCCAATATCCCGGTGATAGACAGAGAGCATTGCACATTCTTCATTAAAGGCAAGTGCAAAGCCTGCGAAAAATTCTGCGAGGCTAAAGCCATTGACTTCGAGCAAAAAGAGCGGATTATCGAGGTCGAAGTCGGCTCTATTATAGTAACCACCGGCTTCGATTCCTTGGAACCGATACCAATGACTGAGTTCGGGTATGGACGCTATCCCGATGTCTATACAGGCATCCAGTTCGAGAGAATGAGCAACGCCTCAGGCCCCACCAACGGGAAAATAGTGCTCAAGGACGGCTCGACGCCGAAGAGCGTTGCCATCCTGCACTGTATTGGCAGCCGTGATAAAAAGTATCACGAGTACTGCTCACGGGTCTGCTGCATGTATTCGTTGAAGTTCTCTCATATCATACGGGAGAAGATACCGGAAGCGGAAATATATCAGATGTACATAGACCTGCGCTGTTTTGGCAAAGGATATGAGGAGTTCTATAACAGGCTTCAAGAAGAAGGTATCAACTTCATCAGAGGGCGTGCCGGCGAGGTCACAGATGTGGCCGAGAAGACTGACGAGAAAGGCAAGTTAATCGTGCTGTGTGAGGATACCCTTGCGGGCAAGCAGCGCCGCATCCCGGTGGACATGGTCATCCTGAGCACAGCCATCGAGCCCCGCGCTGATGCCGGCGAGACAGCGAAACTGTTCTCACTGAGCAGGAGCGCCGATGGCTTCCTACTGGAGAAGCATCCCAAGCTTGACCCTGTAGCTACCAACACTGATGGTATCTTCATTGCCGGGTGCTGTCAGGGACCTAAAGATATACCGGACACAGTGGCTCAGGCAGCGGCGGCAGCGGCGCGCGTGCTATCGGTAATCAGCAAGGGCGTGGTCGAAATGGAGGCTGCTACAGCATTTGTCGACGAGCAGTACTGTTCCGGCTGCAAGACCTGCATAGACCTATGCCCCTATCAGTCAATCTCGTTTATTGAGGATAAAAAGGTTGCTTCGATTAACGAAGCGCTGTGCAAGGGTTGCGGCACTTGCGGTGCAGCCTGTCCCGCCGGTGCTATAGTGAGCAAACACTTCACCACTGAGCAGATTCTAGCGCAAGTAGAGGGGGTGTTAATATGAGCTTTGAACCAAAGATTGTGGGGTTCCTGTGCAACTGGTGTTCCTACGCCGGCGCCGACCTGGCAGGCACCTCACGAAAGAAGTATGCCCCCAATGTGCGGGTAGTAAGGGTAATGTGCAGCGGTAGAGTAGACCCTACCTTCGTGGTCAAGGCATTCCAATCCGGGGCCGATGGCGTGCTTGTCTGTGGTTGACACCCCGGAGAATGTCATTACCTGGAAGGTAATGTGAAAGCCGCAAGGCGAATACCCCTGCTTAAGAAAATGCTAAGTCAATTCGGGATAGAGGATAAGAGGTTGATGCTGGACTGGGTTTCCGCCTCAGAGGGAGACCGTTTTGCCTCGATCGTCAACGAGGTGACTGAGCAAGTAAGAGCGCTGGGCCCGTTGAACTGGAATCAGGGAGGGAAGCATGGCTAAATTGAAATTGGCTCTGTACTGGGCTGGCGCCTGCGGTGGCTGCGATGTCGCCGTACTCGATGTCAATGAGAAAATTCTCGATGTTGCCAATCTGGCAGATATAGTGTTCTGGCCCATAGCATTGGATTTCAAGTATCATCATGTCGAAGCTATGCCTGATAAGTCCATAGATGTGTGTCTGTTCAACGGCTGCGTTAGAAGCTCGGAACAGGAACATATCGCCAAACTGCTACGCA
Source organism: Dehalococcoidia bacterium (assembly GCA_035529555.1). GTDB lineage: Bacteria > Chloroflexota > Dehalococcoidia > SZUA-161 > SZUA-161 > VGNW01. Next base: position 12,676 of record DATKWL010000284.1, read on the forward strand.
ATAAATCTCAAGTGCTGGTGGCTTTTGGTTCATGTGCCTGTTTTGGAGGAATCCCTGCGCTGGCAAACTTCGCCACCCGCGCTGAGATAATGGAGAGAGCCTATATCGAGGCTCCTTCAAATGAAAATCCCAATAAGACCCTTCCGCAAATAAAATTTAAGGTCGATGAGGGTGAATTAACGCTGCCTGAACTTTATGATGATGTGCTGACACTGGCTCAGGTAGTGCCTGTCGAGTACTTCGTGCCCGGTTGTCCGCCCACAGTAGACCTGATATTGAAGGTGGTCAATGCCTTGGCAACCAATAGTTTGCCACCTGTCGGCGCAGTCATAGCTTCCGAAAAGACGCTATGCGATGAATGCGACCGTAAAAAAGAAAATAAGAAGATTACCAAGATATACCGGACTCATGAGATTATCCCTGACCCCGAAAAATGTCTGCTGGAGCAGGGGTTGTTGTGTATGGGTTCCGCCACCAGGGGCGGCTGTGGCTCTCTCTGCGTTAAAGTCAACATACCCTGCCGCGGCTGCTTTGGCCCGCCGGCTGGCGTTGCCGACCAGGGGGCGAAGCTGGTTAGCGCTGTTGCCTCAATTTATGAAACCAAGGGTACGGAAGATATAGAAAAAATGGTAAACGAGGTGGTCGATCCAGCAGGAACATTCTACAGGTTTGGCATGTCAAGCTCGATGTTAAAGAGAAAGCACCTCCAACGGAAATAGAGGGGAGGATAGGATGAAAAAGATTAGTATTGACCCCATAACCAGGCTGGAAGGACACGGCAAGATAGAAATCTTTCTCAATGACGAGGGGGATGTTGTCAATACCTACTTCCAGATACCTGAGTTGCGTGGCTTCGAGAAGTTCTGCGAAGGCAGGCCGGTTGAGGAGATGCCCCGCATAGTGCCGCGAATATGCGGTGTCTGACCGGGGGCACATCACATGGCCTCGTGCAAGGCCACAGACGCTGTGTTCCATGTCGACCCTCCGCCAGCGGGGAAGAAGCTGAGGGAGGCTTTCTATTGCGCTCATTATATTCACTCCCACATCGCTCACTTCTACGCCCTGGCTGCTCCCGATTTCGTCATGGGTCCCACCAGTGACCCCGCTCAGAGAAATATTCTGGGCGTTATCTCCAAGGTCGGGCTTCAGATTGGCGGCGAGGTGATAAAACACCGAGCCTATGCTCAGAGCATACAGGCCTCTATCGCTGGCAAGGCAACCCATCCGGTAGGCGGCGTCCCTGGAGGCATGAGCAAGCCCATTACTGAGGAGCAACGAAAAGATTTCGAGGAAAAAGCCAAATCCTGCGTGGAGTTCAGTAAATTCAGCCTGAAGCTGTTCAACGATGTTGTCCTGTCCAACAAGGACTACCTGAACCTGATTACAGGCCCAATCTATACCATGAAGAGCTACTACATGGGCATGGTTGATAGCAACAACAAGGTCAATTTCTACGAGGGAGACATCCGCGTGGTTGACCCTGAGGGCAAAGAGGTTGCCAAGTTCAAACCAGCTCAATATCTAGAGTATATTGCAGAACACACAGAGCCCTGGTCTTATCTGAAATTCCCCTTCCTGAAGAAGGTGGGGTGGAAGGGGTTTGTCGAGGGCAAGGACAGCGGAATCTATCGTGTCAGCCCTCTGGCCAGGCTCAATGTAGCCGATGGCATGGCGACGCCTCTGGCACAGGCCGAATATGATAAATTGTTCAAGACGCTGGGCGGCAAACCCGCTCATGCCACACTGGCTTTCCACTGGGCTAGATTGGTGGAACTGCTATATGCTTCCGAGAGGCTGCTCGAACTTTGCAAGGACAAGGAGATTACCGACCCCAAGGTTCGCACTATACCTACCGCCACGCCAGATGAAGGTGTAGGAATTGTGGAAGCGCCGAGAGGAACCCTTATTCATCACTATCAAACCGACAAGAACGGCATCCTAACCAAGGCAAATCTTATCGTAGCCACGGCGCACAACTACCCGGCCATGCAAATGTCTATCAAAAAAGCAGCCCAGGGTTTGATTAAGAAGACGAAGGATGTCCAGGAAGGGCTGCTTAACATGGTTGAGATGGCATTCAGAGCATACGACCCATGCAGTGCCTGCGCTACCCATACTCTGCCAGGCCAGATGCCTCTGGAAGTGGTCATCTATAACAGCAGGGGAGAGGTTATAGAAACGCTGAGCCAGAACCTGCGCTAGACTGAAGAAAAGGATGAAAACACTGATTCTGGGGTTGGGTAATCCGATACTCAGCGATGATGGTGTAGGAAACCGGATAGCCCAGGAACTTGGGAATAGGATTTCCAGCCAGGATATAACAGTTGAAGAGACCAGCATGTCTGGTCTGAGCCTATTGGACCTGCTGGTTGGCTACGATAGAGCCATAATCGTTGACGCCATCCAGACCACAAATGGCAAAGCAGGGCAAATCTACCGTCTGACTCCAGAGGCATTTAATGACACCCGCCATGCTTCCTCGCCTCATGATGTAAACTTTGCCACGGCTCTTGAGCTCGGCCACAGAATAGGTATGCCTATGCCCGGGCAAATCACTATTTACGCAGTAGAGGTAGCCGATACAAGTAATTTCAGCGAGAAATGTACACCCAAAGTAAGAAAGGCTATTCCTAAATGTGTTAACATGATTCTCAGTGAGTTGAACGAAAACCATTAGGGGAGGTTTGATATGGCTGAAGCCGAAACAAAACAGCCGGTTTCCACAGCGGGGGGAAAGAGCTCGGCAGCCGAGATATTCCGCCAAGTCCAGGCTGAAATCGAGAAAAACAGAGGGCAGGCCGGAGCACTAATCCCCGTTTTACAAAAGGCACAGGCACTCATCGGCTACCTACCCCAACACGTTATGTTGGCCATTTCACGCGATATGAAGGTTCCCCTCAGCACGATATACGGTGTCACTACCTTCTACTCATTCTTTACCATGGTTCCCAGAGGCAAGCATGTCGTCTCGATATGCATGGGGACATCCTGCTATGTCCGCGGCGGTGAAAGGATTTTAAACACCCTGGAGAAGGAATTGGGCATTGAACCAGGCTCAACCACCAAGGATGGCACTTTCTCTCTGGAAATGGTGAGATGCCTGGGATGCTGCGGCCTTGCTCCAGTGGTATCAATCGGAGAGAAGGTAAACCGCCGAATGACCCCCACCAAGATGAAAGAGGTCTTAAGCTCTTACGCTTAGGAGGAGATATGGCGAAGCGGCTAATGTCGGTCGAGGAACTAAACAAATTCAAGGCAGTGGCTCAGAAAAAACTGGACGAGCGTGCCAAAAAGATTCAGGTTAAAGTTCACCTGGGCACCTGCGGCATTGCCGGTGGTGCAAAGTTTGTACAGGAAGCCTTCGTTAAGGAGGTAGCAGCCCGCAAGCTGTCCAATGTCATAATCACCGAAGCTGCCTGCATAGGCCCTTGCGAGCGAGAGCCTGTAGTCACCGTCATCCATCCACAGAAGGGCAGGGTAATCTACTGTAACCTGACCCCTGAGCAGGTGCCCACTATTGTGGAGAAGCACCTCATCAAGAGTGAGCCAGTTACGGAATGGTTGCTGGATTTGGAGTCGCCCACCTTCAAACTCCAACACATCCGAATAATGCACAACCAGGATATAGACCCCATGAGTATCGAGGAATACATCGCTAGGGACGGCTACCAGGCGCTTGCCAAGGCGTTGACCCAGATGAAGCCCGACGATGTCATCAGTGAGGTAACCAAAGCAGGCCTGAGAGGCCGCGGGGGCGCCGGATTCCCTACCGGTACCAAATGGAGCTTCGTGCGTAGAGCAGTGGGCGATGAAAAATTCGTGGTCTGCAACGGAGACGAGGGTGACCCCGGTGCTTACATGAACCGCGCCGTGCTGGAAGGCAACCCTCACTCCATACTAGAGGGAATGGCTATTGGGGCCTATGCCATCGGCAACGTGCGCCGTGGTTATGCTTACATCCGTGCTGAATATCCTCTAGCCATTGAAACATTCAACCATGCTCTGGAGCAAGCACGTGAATATGGATTGCTGGGTAAGAACATACTGGGCACCGATTTCGAGTTTGACCTGACGGTCTTCCCGGGGGCAGGCGCCTTCGTTTGCGGTGAGGAGACAGCCCTGCTGGCCTCCATCGAGGGCAAACGCGGCAATCCACGCCAGCGTCCTCCTTTCCCTGCCAACAAGGGATTGCTGGACAAGCCTACCACTTTGAATAATGTTGAGTCCTGGTCCAACATACCTCTAATCATTCACCATGGTGCAGACTGGTGGGGTAGTGCTGGTTCAGAGCAATGTAAAGGTACCAAGACTTTCTGTTTGGTGGGTAAGATAAACAATTCCGGCCTTATTGAGGTGCCCCTGAGCACCCCGTTAGGCCAAATTATATTCGACATCGGGGGCGGTATACCCGGAGGCAAAAAGTTCAAAGCAATCCAGATCGGCGGCCCCTCGGGTGGCTGCATACCGATAGGGCACTTAAATACTCCTGTAGACTATGAGGCCGTTACTAAATTAGGAGCCATCATGGGTTCGGGCGGCCTCATTGTAATGGATGAAAACAACTGCATGGTGGATGTCGCCAAGTTTTTCTTACAGTTCACCAGAGATGAGGCCTGCGGCAAGTGCACACCCTGTCGCGCCGGCATCCCCAAGATGCTGGAGATACTGAGCAAGATAACCCAGGGCAAGGGTTCGATGGAAGACCTCGCTGTGCTGAGCGAGCTTGCCGAGATGGTAGGCTCTGCCTCTCTGTGCGGCCTGGGCCAGACCGCCCCTAACCCTGTGCTCAGCACCCTGAGGCACTTCCACGCTGAGTACGAAGCACATATCATAGACAAGCATTGTCCAGCGGCGGTGTGCCAACCTCTGTTCAAAGCTCCCTGCCAGCATACCTGCCCTGTTGAACTGGACTGCCCGGGCTATGTATCTCTGATTAAGGAAGGCAAATACGCAGACGCTTACAAGCTTATAAGGCAGCGGTTGCCCTTCCCCATGTCGGTAGGACGTGTATGCGACCATCCGTGTGAGGTCAAGTGCCGCCGCGCCCAGGTCGATGAATCAGTATCCATCAGAGACCTGAAGCGCATGGCTGCCGACTACGCTTATGAACACGGCATCGAGTTCGTGCCTCCTATGAAGCCAAGGAGGCCTGAACGCGTAGCCATCGTGGGAGCTGGACCTGCGGGTTTGACAGCGGCATACGAACTGGTAAGAGAAGGCTACAATGTCACTGTTTTCGAGTCTCTGCCTGTAGCCGGTGGCATGATGGCCGTTGCCATTCCAGAGTACAGATTGCCCAAGAAAATACTCCAGGCTGAGATAGATAATATACTGAAACTCGGGGTTGAACTTAAACTCAACACCAAGGTTAACGATATAGATAGCCTGTTCAAAGAGGGTTACAAGGCTGTCTTCATCTCCTGTGGCGCCCATAAGGGAGACAAGATGGGCATATCCGGCGAGGACGTGGAAGGTGTCTTTGACGCCATTGAGTACCTCAGAGAGCTGAACTTAGGTAAAAAGCCCAGGATAGGCAAGAAAGTGGCCGTAGTGGGCGGTGGTAACTCAGCAATAGACGCCGCCCGCGACTCTCTAAGACAGGGTGCTGAGGAAGTACATATCCTGTACCGCAGAGAGCGCAGGGATATGCCAGCCATTGACGAGGAGATAGAGGCCGCCGAAAATGAAGGCATTCATGTCGACTGCCTTACTGCCCCCACCAAGGTACTGAGCCAGGGTGGTAAGGTAACTGGACTGGAGTGCATACGGATGGAGCTCAAAGGATTTGACTCCAGTGGACGGCGTACCCCGCAGCCGGTTAAGGGTTCAGAGTACACTATTGCTGTGGATACCGTAATCGAGGCTATCGGACAACGTCCCGATACATCCTTTATCAAGGACGGAGTTAAGATAGCCAAGGGTGGCACCATCACAGCAGACCCGCGTACCCTGGCCACCGATCAACCCGGCGTCTTCGCCGGCGGCGACGCCGTAACCGGCCCCAAGACCGTAATCTGGGCAGTTTCTGCCGGACAGCGGGCAGCTACATCCATCAATAGATACTTGCAGGGCAAACCACTCTCACCATTTGTAGAGAGAGATGGTTATGAGCCTATAGAAATCCCCAGCATTGCCCCTACTGAAGAGGAGGTCAAGGAAAGAGCAAGGATGCACCCAACCGAGCTAGACACAAAGGAGCGCAAGTCCTCCTTCAAGGAGGTAGTGCTAGCTTTCAGACCAGCAGAGGGCAGGGAGGAAGCATCCCGCTGCTTGCGATGTGACCTCGAAGTAGGAGGGGAGGAGTAGAGCGATGAGCGAGAGAAAAGAGATAACCCTGACCATAAACGGCAATCAGGTAAAAGGTAAAGAAGGTGACACAATACTCGAAATCTGCCGTGCTAACGACATCTACGTCCCTACCCTGTGTTATATGGAAGGGCTTTCCTATGTCGGTGCCTGCCGACTCTGCGTTGTAGAGATAGAGGGAGAACGGCGCATCAACCCAGCCTGCACCTACCCCGCCCGCGATGGACAGGTGGTCAAGACACATACTCCTAACCTGGAGAAGTACCGCCGCCTCATCCTGGAGCTAATGTTCACGGAGCGCAACCATCACTGCTTCTACTGTGTCGCCAGCGGAGACTGCGAACTGCAGGCACTGGCATACAAGTACCAAATGGACCATGCGCGTTACCCTTACACTTTCCCATCGTTGCCGACAGACACTTTGAATGAATATCTGGTTATCGACCATAATCGCTGCATACTATGCGGTCATTGCGTGAGAACCTGCGGCGAGGTTGTGGGAAACCATACACTGGACTTTGGCAGAAGGGGATGGCGTACACTTGTTGTTGCCGACCTGAATCAACCGCTAGGCCAGTCTTCATGTATAACATGTGGTGCCTGCGAGCAGGCTTGCCCCACAGGTGCTATTTTCAGCAAAGCCAGCGCTTACAGGGGCAGAACCAGCGAAGGCCAGACCATAAATAGCCTGTGCAGCCTCTGCGGCGTGGGCTGCGAAACCAAGGTTCTGGTCAAGGATAACAATGTGATTCGTATAGATGGCACAGAGCTCGCGGGTCCCAAGGGTCAACTCTGTATAAAAGGACGCTTTCAACAAGTGTATAACGAGAATCAGAGAGTTACTACACCCATGATGAGAGACAGGGCGGGTGCTCTCCAGCCCGCATCATGGGATGAGGCGTTCAAACTGATAGTAGATAAAATCAAGGACTACAGGGAACGCTACGGAGCCGTCAGCATAGCGGGCTACGCTTCCAGCCTGTGTCCTAATGAGACCTTGGAGATATTCTCCAAATTCATGCGCAAAACCGTAGGCACTAGCTACCTTGATACCCTGGATGGGAGTAGCTACAGGGCTATGGCCAAAGGCATCAGTGCCTTCTCCAAGAACGGCAAAGGTATGGAGATAGAGAGCCCGCTGGAGGCTATACTTGATGCCGATTGTGTGCTGGTAGTCGGGTCCAATCCTCTGGAGACTCATCCGGTAGCCGGCTGCTACATACTTAGAGCCAGAGATCGTAAAAAGGCCAACCTTATAGTAATAGATTCTCGCCCCAATAATTTCGGCTTCCGAGGCGACATCTGGTTGCGCCCTAACGAGGATACTGAGGATGCACTTATCGGCACTCTGGCTGGACTTATAGCCAAGAAGATTAAGAGCGCCGAGAAGACATTGAGATTCGTCTCTCTAGCCAAGGCTGTGGAACTCACCGGCATCGACAAAACTATGATTCAACAGGCCGCCAATATACTGAGCAATGCCAAGAATCTGGTGGTTGTCTATGGAGACGGTGTGCTGGAAAAGAAGAGCCCCAAGCTCATTGCCCGCCTGCTCGACCTGGCTAATCTGGCCAGCCCCGAGGGCATGAAGGTTATTTCGCTCAAACCCAAAGGCAACAGCCGCGGAGCATGGGAGCTGGGCGTTGCCAATCAAAACGGCATGGCTAAGGCCAAGCCCAAAATGGTCTATGTCCTTATGTGCGACGAGGAGTTCGAAACTGGAGACTGGGTATCCCTGGTCGACCAGTCCGAGTTCCTGGTGATACAGGCGAGCTACCGCTCCCCGCTTACCGATTGTGCCGATGTTGTCCTGCCGTCGCCTATCTGGGCTGAGCGAAAAGGCAAATATGTCTCACTGGATGGCAAGGTCGGTCATTCCGAGAAAGTGCTGGAACCGCCTGCGGACGTGCAAGACGATGTCGAGGTTATTAATAAACTGGCTAAGAAACTTTAAGAGATACCTTGCTTGATTGGAGGTTGCTGCTATGGGAAAGGTGAAACTGGCTACTTCCTGGCTCGATGCCTGCGCTGGTTGCGAAATGTCCTTGCTGGATGTTGACGAATTTATTATCGACCTGGCTCAGGCTGTGGAGTTCACCAGAAGCCCGATAACAGATATAAAGGAGTTTCCCGAGGTTGATGTAGGTCTCATCACAGGAGCCATAGGGATGACGGAGCACGAAGAGGAAGCTAAGGAACTCCGGGCAAAGTGCAAAATCCTCATTGTGCTGGGCGACTGCTCCTGTTTCGGGGGTATATGCGCCATGCGCAACCCCTTCCCCAAGGAAGAGGTATTACGAAGGGCTTATATCGAGTGCGAGAGCGTAAAAGATGGCAAAATACCGTCCTCGCCCGAGATACCGGTGCTTCTGGAGAAGGCTTTGCCTGTGAACGCTGTGGTCAAGGTAGATTGCTACGTTCCCGGGTGTCCACCCCGCGCCGGCGATATCAAATACGCATTGACCGAGCTTCTTCAGGGACGCATCCCGGTTCTACCCAGCGATATGATGCGCTTCGA
>DATKWL010000285.1:0-5219 GCA_035529555.1 Dehalococcoidia bacterium
GAACGGAAGCTTTAGTGTAACTGCTAACGGGATGGCTGATTTACCTACAGAGACCTCTTCATAACAGGTACCCAACCAGGCAGCTTTTATATCCTTCTTCTCTATTCCGGCATCTGCAATGGCTTCAGTGAAGGCTTCAACCATAAGCTTCCCGGGACCTGCATCCCATCTCTCACCAAATTTAGTACACCCCATTCCGATTATTGCGACTTTATCCTTTATACCTTCTAACATATCTCCCCCTTATAATAGAACGCTCGTGAAATTCTAGGCTCGAAATGGCGTTGCTTTCCAGAAGTATACGTGTACGCCTCGATTTGCATCGTGGAATTTTCTGCGGAAGCTCATCTCCACAGGCATGCCAACCTGCAGAGAATCAAGCTCGCAATCTGTAAGGTCGAATAGCCACCTGCCACCACCGTCGAAGTTTACCATGCCGTAGATTGCCGGTGGGCTGGGGCTGAACGCGAGAATATCTCCGGTATAGGTGAAAAGGTGTCCTGTTTTATCTGAGAAACGATAGTCTTCCATCTCGTTGATGGCGCCGCATTTGGGGTTGGCACATATTTCCTGGGCTGGATATTGAGGTGTGCTGCAGCGCTTGCATTTGCAACCGCAAAGCCCCAGGAGCATCTTGCGTTCTCGCCACATTATTGTCATCTGCGTCGGGGCAACCTCATCGCCACGCCCTCCAGTATCGATATTGAGTACCTCACGGAAGGTGACATATTTCTCGTAGAGGCCGATATCCTTCTTCGAAGCCAGATGTTTCTTGATACCTCTTCGTTCCTTCAGTTTCTTTATATTCTCGGTAACCTGGAGCAGTACAGCGTCGCTGCCGTTGCCATAACTAGCGACAATTATCTTATCGCCTGGATTGGCATCCTCGAGCGCTGCCACCAGTATCATCAGAGGATAGGCAGTGCCGGTGTGACCTATCTCTGTGAACATGTGATTCTGTATCTGCCCGGCATCGAACCCCAGCTTTCTGCCTATGCCGGCGTGAGCTCCTATGTAGACGCACGGGTAGACAACCTTGGCGATATCCCTGGGATTGAGGTTGCATTTCTTCATCAATCCTGAGATAGCCTCGCCGATGAACTTGCCGTAGCCCTCATCACGAATCCACCTGTCCTCCCAGGAGCGATTGTATCTGTCCTCTTGCGCTCTCCATACGTCAGCGAAATCATAGGTAAGGGAAAAGGTGCCTTCGATGCTGGCTATCACTTCATTTTTACCTAGAAGCAGAGCAGCAGCACCATCGCCGTAGATTTCCTCCTGATAGCCTCCGGGTTTTCCCAGGCGGCAATCTGCGGCACAGACCATAACGCTTTTGGCTGAGCCTGATGACACTGCATCGTAGGCTGAAATAAGAGCGCCCGTTCCCGATTTCAGTGATGAGGTGAAATCGGAAGTCCTGACCTCTGGGTTGAGGTCGAGAGCAGTGGCAATTATTCCAGCATTTTGCCTCTCCTTGTAGGGGGTGGTAGTGGTGGCAAAGAACATGCCATCGACCTTTTCACGTTCAATCCCGTTGAGGCAGTCCATTGCGGCGGCTGTAGCCATCGTGATGCTGTCCTCATCGAAATTTGCCACTGCCTTCTCGCCGGGGAGCAGCGAGGCAGGATTCAACCACCCCAGTGCCTGGTAGATGGTCATGCGATTGATGCGGTAGAGCGGGATATAAGCGCTGTAAGATGTGATACCTACCATGATACTCCGTCCTTTGTTTTATTTTTAGTTAAACGTGATGAATTACCGTAAATCTCAAAGCCTCAATACTTGACTGATTTACCATGTTTCTCTCTTAGCACTCTCTTCAGCACTTTGCCTGTAGGGGTTCGAGGAAGGGTTTCCATAAAGTCCACCGACCTCGGTTTTTTATAGCTGGCGAGATGCTGTTTGCAGTAATCGATAACCTCTTTCTCAGTCAGCGCCTCGCCGGGTTTGCAGACCACGCAGGCTTTAACGGATTCACCCCATTCCTCATCGTGGACGCCTAGCACAGCACATTCCAGAATTTTAGGATGTTTGTAGAGAGCTTCCTCGATCTCAGCAGGATAGATATTCTCTCCGCCGCTGATTATCATATCTTTCTTGCGGTCAACAATGTAAATATACCCCTCTGCATCCTGTCTGACAAGGTCGCCGCCGTGAAACCAGCCTCCTCTCATAGCTTCGGTAGTTGCTTCGGGGTTTTTATAATACTCCTTCATTGCTGTAGGGCCCCGGTACACTGCCTCACCCACAGCGCCTACGGGTACATCATTGTTGTTATCGTCAACAACTCGCATTTCGATACCCGGGATAATCCTTCCCACCGATGTCTCACGTCCCGTAGATTCACTGGGAGGAAGGCATGAGACAACCGGGCTCATCTCAGTCTGCCCGAAGGCATCAAAAATCTTCACATTAGGAAAGTATCTCATTATTTGTCTTCTTGTCTCCGTTGGTAGAATAGCTGCACCCGATATCCAGACTTTGAGGGAAGCGGTATCGTATTTGTCCAGGTCGGGCAGCATCATGAGGAAGGTTGCCATAGCTGGAATCATAAGAATTGCGTTTATTTTTTCCTTCTGGATGATTGTCATAATTTCAGATGGGTCGAAGACCTCTTTAGGCAAAACCATTGTGCCCCCTAGAAAGAAGCTTAACTGGCAAAATCCAAAGGCAGCCAGGTGGAATACAGGGGGAGGTGCACAACATCTGTATTTCAGAATCTCACTCATCGGTTCCCCTACCTCAGCGTATACTAGAGGTCCGAGTAACATCCACATAACAACTTCGTTCTTATGTGTTATGACAGCCCCTTTTGGTCTGCCAGTGGTCCCAGCGGTGTACATAATAAACGCCGGGTCTTCATCGTCCACAAGGATTAATGGTTCATCCTCTGAGTGACTAGCGATCCATGACTCGTAGTGAAGCATACCGTTAACAGGTTGTTCAGTTATGGAAATATAGTTCTTAACATTGGGCAGGTCTTTCTGCATACCTTTTACGGTTTCTACGAAGGCTTCTCCCATTATGAATGCTTCGGCATCGGAGTTATTTACTATATAGGTGAGTTCTTCGGGATGGAGACGGAAATTCAGGGGGACAGCTACTCCTCCAATCTTGCCCAAAGCATAGTAGGCTTCAAGGAACTGATTACAGTTAAAGGCCAGAATGGCAACCTTGCCCCCCTTTTTAATGCCTAGCTCCAGAAAAGCGTGCGCCAGTTTATTGATACGCGAATTGAACTGTTTGTAGGTCAGGCGTGTATCTCCGTAAACCACCGCCTCTTTGTCGGGGAATCTATGGCTGTTGCGCGTAATCGTTTCCCCGACTAAAAGCCTCCTGCCCAGGGTAGCTTCGATAGCCTGTCTATCTTTTATCGCCCGTTTGCCTTCCATAACCGCCTCCCGAAGCGATATAAAGCATTTTCCTCACGTATTCCAGATTGAAAGGCTGTCTTGCCTGCGTCTTTCTGTTGCTCCGGTTGCTATTCCAGTAAGATTGTCGTTCTGAAGTCAATCGGTTTGGGGGCATCCCTTAGCTGTACCGAGGTTCCTGCAGCAATCACCCATAACAGTTCTCGAGGGATAGAGAGAGAAGTGCTATCCCTGTGGTAGGATGAGATGGTAAACTCGTATAGTTCATTTGTCAATATGTTATTTGCAGATTGCACCACTGCTTGAAATTCACTCGGTCAGCGGCCTCTATGAATCCTTCCCTCCGCAAATATACGCGAGATTTTGCAGATTGTCAACAGTTGACAATGAGGGGTTCTACGACCGACCTTGAAGCTCATGGTTACTCTTGCCCACAGGGTGCTGGATGGTTATAAAGGCGGTCAGTTAGCCGATGTGCTCAAAGAGACCTTCAATGAGCCTGAGAGGGTGCTGGGACTTGAGGAAAAAGTTTCTATCGCTCATCTGGTCGAGAACCCGAGTTGGAATGGGTTTCCGGTAGCCAATCGTCAGGCTGTGTGATGGCATTTTATAGCTCTCAGGTCAGTCGAAGGCTTAAACGTTCAGTCTGTATTCTTGTAGTTATCTCCTCTTAGATTTACCTGAAGTTGTCCTTCTTCATCCTGCCGCTAGGGGAGCCAGTATTTAACTCGAACAATTGCGGTGACGGCATATTCGTGGGTGCAGTGAACTAACATAATGTTATTATATCTTGACTTACAGACTTGCGAGTTCTAGGATGGCAGCATAGTACTTTTGTTATAGTACTGAGGTTTGTCTCATCGGTACTGTAAGGTTAAATTTTCTCTAAGAAAGGCCACCAACTTAATAGTTCGCGCGCCTTCTATAATGAAGCCCTAAATGGAGCCTGAGAGGGTATTGACAAAATGGTATATACCATATATCTTATCGGGCATATACCTGACTGAGGTGGGCGATGGCTGGCGAATACAGAAGGTGCCCTAGCTGTGGCAGCGACCGGGTCGTTAAGGCTGGAAAATACGACCGGGGACAGAAGGGCGTAGAACAACGTTACCTCTGCAAGAACTGCCACAGGTTCACCACCAAGCCTGTACAACAGCTTGAGCTTATTAAATCTCAGCCTCAGGCATAGTTTGGAAAGTTGAAATGACATCAGAACATTACAGTCAGCTGGAAGAAGGAGGGCAATCTCAGGTGCTGTGTGATCAACTGGTGACGAAACTGGAAGAAGTGGACAGGATGATACGGGTGGAGATTCGAAGAGAGATCGACGACAATGGTCATGATACACTCGCTTCGTCCCGTCTTGCCTGTCTGATCAGGTCGCGCGCTGATGTTCAAAGCGCAATCACGTGCCTGCTGGGCGCCAGTCATTAGAGTGCAGATTCCGGCGCGGATGCTACGGAAGTAGCATAGCGAACTCGCTGAACATAGCCCCAGGACAGGCCGCTCAAGTTGTGATGCGTGCGGCCGGCAAACCCCACAATAGCCTCTCACAGGATACTCTACTGACCGTTTACTTGAACCCCGATTAACCACTAAGACATTAATTTTGGCTTTCTATTTTCCATTTGCAGCCAGAGAATTGACAAGCGTTGTGGTGGTCTGCGATGATGTTACTATAACAACTATCTTCAAATAGTTGTCGTTAAAAAACGCTGAGGGTGGGAAAATGGGTGAGACTTCAGAAAAGAAGCATACCAACCCGGTATATAAGAAACTGGCTCAACTTCTGGACACTATCCCTAATGGGTTTCCTGCTACTAAGAGCGGGGTAGAATTGAAGCT
>DATKWL010000286.1:0-10976 GCA_035529555.1 Dehalococcoidia bacterium
AGCATGGACTGAAGACTCCAAGTTTGCCACCCTGTTGGGAAGAAAGCGGAACGAGGACGAGCTCGACAAGCTGGTCGGTGAATGGACCATCAATTACACAGCGGAAGAAGTGATGACGCTAATGCAGGCCAAAGGGGTACCAGCGGGCGTGGTGTATACTATTGAGGATGCATTCAACTGCCCGCAGATGAACCACAGGCAGCATTTCGTATATTTGGACCACCCGGTAATCGGGCATCATGCTTATCACAACGAAGCTGTTCGGTTTTCCAAAACACCGCCGTCTTTTCGCAAGCCTGCACCATGCCTGGGCGAACATAACGAGTATGTGTATAAAGAAATCCTGGGGTTAACCGATGACGAGATTGCTGATCTGCTCGTAGAGGGAGTAATCACCACCGATGCAGACTTACCAGGAGGTTGAATACTCTGATTCTTTGTGAGCGGTTCGAATGAGTTTGTTCGAAGCTCGACATAATACAGCTATCCATGCAGAGGTAGAGAGCGGAAGTTCTCTTGCTGCTCAAGATATTGGCTATCATCAGAGAATATGGAGAAAGGGAGTTCTTGATGATGGGGAAAAGCCAGAACTGCTTCGGATTGTGCGCGACTGATAGTCACCAGAAAAGAGCCCAACCAGTTTTGGATGTGCTTTCCAGAGCAAAAGGGACGGTGAGGTAACAAGGTTAAGACAAGGCTTCATAATGAAACATTGCGTCTGCTCATGAAAGGAGGTCAGAATGCGTATATTGGTATTAGGCGGTGCCAGACATGTGGGCTCAGGGATAGTGAGCAAATTAGCGGCCAGCAAAATGATTTCGAACGTCGTCATAGGTGACGGAAGGAAAGGGAAGGCAGAAGAGGCTGCAGCTAGGATTGGCAGCAATAAGGTCTCGGCTAAGTTGGCAGATGTAAACGACTCTGAGGCCTTGACTAGCCTGATGGGCGACGTCGACATCGTTGTCAATACTGTTAGGCCATTCTATGTGCACGCACCGAAAGTTCTCTCGGCTGCCATAGAAGCCAAAGTAGACTATGTCGATGTCTGCGATGACTATGACGCCACCGCTGATTTGCTTAAGCTTGATAAGCATGCCAAAGATGCAGGAATCACTGCCTTAATTAACATGGGTTTAAGCCCGGGATTGATCAATGTCTTGGCCAAATACGGGGCTGACAAGCTTGATCAAGTGGATGAGATCCGTATCGCTTGGGCAGTCCCTTTCCTAGGAGGAACCGGTGGGGCTGAAGAAGCGTTGCATGGTTTTCATGAACTTACGGGCAATGTACCTCAATTCGTCGGTGGCAAGTGGGTAGATGTGCCGGCGGGCTCGGGGAAAGAGACCATCGCATTTGCTGATGGTGAGGCTGAGTGCGTCTATTTAGGCCATCCTGAGGCAGTGACATTACCCCGATATGTCAACGGGGTCAAGGTAGTGACCAATAAAGGTGGACTCATGCCATTTGAGCTGATGCAAGACATGATTACGCTGACCGAGCTGGGCTTTGGTAGTAATGAACCTATAAGGACAAGAAAGGATGCCTATGCGGTGCCTAGAGAAGTAGCTTTAGCAGTACATTCTCGATACCTTGAAGAGAAGGGTTTCAAGGATTCGGGCAAGCCGTGGGGAGGCGCAAGAGTTGACGTAAAAGGGAAAAAGGCGAGCACGTCAGTTTGTTATACGTACACATCGCCTCCCGGCGCATCTTGGATGCTGGATGTGGACGGTGAAAGCGCTGCTATATCGGCAGCGAGTGTCATTTTGATGCTGGCCCGAAAAGATATCAAAGGAAAAGGTGTCATTGCTCCCGAGGGTTGCATCGAACCCAAGACGTTTCTGTCCGAACTGAGGAAGGCTGGTATAGAGATTTGTGAGACTGAGAGTGTGAACAGAAAGCTGGAGCGCTTTTGATACACCAAACCTTAGTTGTGTTTTGCCTACTACGAGTTCTCCGGAGATAAGGGCTATGGTAACACTCACTTCGTGATTTGGGTTGAGACTATTCTCGTGATAAACATGCAGACGGCTCACTTGAGGTTGACCTTTAGCCTTAAACTGTTGTACACAAAGAGGATTGTTGCCGACCTGTATGCCTCGGGGAATATTTATTGAGAAATATCCATGGCAGAGATATACCGTTCCATCATCCCGTATGTGTTGTTGAAGGCCGTTGGTTTGGCCTTGGTCATGGTGTTCCCTCAGATAGCACTGTGGTTGCCTAACAAATTGTTCGGATCCTAGGCGAAAAGATCTGGGAAAGGAAGGACAAGGCAAGTAAATTTTCAAAGTTTGTGAACTGAAGGATAAATTAAGATGGACTACAAAGGAGATTATTGATATGACAAAACGCAAATCAATCTGGCAAGGATATGGGGGGATGACCGCCGCAGGAATCTCAACTTTCCTCGGAGCCCCTGTACTTGAGAACGTTGAAGAAAAGGAACTTAGAAGCAGGAATATAAAGGCTGCTGTCTTTGGTGTGCCATTTGACGGTGCTACACTGTCAAGGACAGGCTCATCCATGGGCCCCCGGGGCATAAGGAACGCGTCAGCTTATTTTGGACATTATCATGTGGATTATGATGTTAACATATTCAGAAAGCTCAATTTACATGATTGTGGAGACTCGTTCATCGCTCTGGGAGACGCTAAGGAAACAATGGAAAACGGAGCTAGCTTCGCTGCTGAAATCTTAAAGGCTGGCGCAATGCCTGTTATATTGGGTGGAGAACATACGGTCACTCTTGCAGGGACATTGGGGGTGGATAAAGCTCTCAAAGGCAATTATGGTTTTATCCACTTTGATGCCCATCTCGATGCTCAGCCTGCTACACCCAATGCGCTACAGTGGTTTCACGGCTCTCAGGTTGCGCAGACCGCTGGGCTCAAAGCTTTTCGTGGTGAGAACATGGTTCTTATAGGCATGCGTGGCACTACGAATCCGCAAAGCCATTGGGAATTCTGTAAAGAAAAGGGGATTACTGTCTTCACTATGCGTCAAGTCCTAGATATCGGCCTGGAAAAAGTCGTTGATCGAGCCCTAGAGATTGCAACAAAAGGAACTGATGGGTATTACCTTAGCATCGATATGGATGTGCTAGACCCTGCATTTGTGCCCGGTGCTGAGGCTTTTACTCCTTTTGGACTGACTTTGCGTGAATTATGGTTAGTGCTACCAAAGCTTGGTGCAAATGAGAAATTGAAGGCTTTTGATGTGGTTGAGGTGGTGCCACGATATGATCCGAGCGAACTTACGGCGTTAACAGCAGCAGGCATAGTAGTCGAGCTTCTCGCAGCGAAGGCCACTACGATGCCTTGATGCCTTAGTGCGAACCACGATCATACGTGAAGGATGAGAGTCAATGAAGAATCCGAGCGGTCATGGAGATGGCTTGTTAACTGCATGTCGAGTTTTGGATTTAAGCAACGAAAGAGGGTTTCTTTGTGGGAAGATACTCGGTGATTTTGGAGCTGACGTAATCAAGGTTGAGCCTCCGGGAGGTGACGCAGCCAGAAGTATCGGGCCATTCTATAAAGATTTCGAACATCCTGAAAAGAGCCTGTACTGGTTTGCGTTAAATACCAGCAAGCGAGGCATAACACTAGACATCGAGACGAAGCATGGACAGGAGACATTTAAGCAACTGGTTCGGGGCGCCGATTTAGTGGTCGAGTCGTTTCCTCCTGAATATATGGATAGCTTAGGCTTAGGATACTCGTCGCTTGAGGCAGCAAATCCCGGCATAGTGATGACCTCGGTCACTCCTTTTGGATCAACAGGGCCTTACGCTCACTATAAAGGCACGGACATGGTGATATCGGCGATGAGTGGCTTTACTTATATGTGTGGGGAACCATCAGGCCCTCCCTATCGCATAAGCGTACCGCAGTCTTACCTTCATGCTGGCCTTCATGCAGCCATGGGCTCGATGATTGCACTTTACCACCGTGAGGCTACTGGTAAGGGGCAACATGTCGATGTCTCCATCCAGGAGGCTAGCATTTTTGTGACCGAGTATGCCATGCCATCATGGGATCTTAATAGAGTCAACCCGCAAAGGTCTGGCCTTGGTTTGACCATATCTAGGCCAACTCCGCCGGGGCCACTTTGGATGCGGTGGATTTACCCTTGCAAGGACGGGTATGTCAATATTTTCTTATCCGGAGGCGCGCAGGCGGGTCTGGTTAACTCGTCAGAAGCATTGGTGGAAATGGCCAATAGCGAAGGGATGGCTCTGCAGCTCAAAGACTACGACTGGGCAACTCATGACGCTAGCCAGATTAGCCAGGAGGAACGAGATACAATAGAAAATGCTATCATCGCCTTTTTACGTACCAAGACAAAACAAGAGCTGTATCATGCAGCGCTAGAAAAAGGTATGGTCCTGGCACCGCTAAACACCATCAAAGACGTTGTAGAAAGCCCTCAATTAGCTGCTAGACAGTACTTTGTTGAGGTGGAGCATCCAGAATTGGACGATATTATTACTTATCCTGGAGCTCCGGTCAAGTTGAGCGAGGTTCCATGGCAAATAAGCCGCAGGGCTCCACTTATCGGAGAACACAATAAGGAGATATATGAGGGTGAACTCAATTTGACGGGTAAAGAATCAATCGGGCCAAGAGCGGACGAGATGAGTTCGGCTCTTGCCGACTGCCAACCGAAGGCTAGATATATGGAAAAGAAGCAAGTACTTGAGGGGGTGAAAGTCGCTGATTTTGCCTGGGTTGCAGCCGGCCCTCAAATAGGGAGGACGTTGGCCGAACACGGGGCTACCGTGGTACGCATAGAGTCCCACCGAAGACCTGACCTGCTTAGGCTGGTTGGGCCATTCAAAGATTTCGAACCGGGTATCAATCGAAGCGGCTATTTCACTATGGTAAACACGAATAAATATGGCATATCTATAGATGTTTCTCGTCCTAGGGGTAAAGAGGTCGTAAAAAAACTTATCGGGTGGGCAGATGTGGTGGTTGAAAATTTCTCACAGGGAACTATGAAAAAACTCGGGTTAGGCTATGAAGAAGTCAAGATGGTAAAACCTGACGTTATCTATGCCAGCACCTGTATGCAGGGTCAGTATGGCCCTCATGCCTCTTTTCAAGGCTATGGTGATCAACTGGCAGCTTTGAGCGGTTTCCCAGAGCTTGTTGGCCGCCCCGATGGAGAGCCCAGCATGCCTCCATGGGCATATACTGATTTTGTTGCTCCATGGTATGTGGTCGCTGCCATCATTGGAGCTCTGATTCGACGAGACAAAATGGGAAAGGGAATGTACATAGAGCAAGCACAATATGAAGCTGGAGCCACCTTCTTGTCACCAGCCATTTTGGATTACACTGTGAACGGTCGAGTTACGAGACGAATGGCCAATCGAGATCCGAATGCTGCTCCCCACGGAGTCTATCCGTGTAAAGGCCAAGACAGGTGGTGCGCCATAGCCGCTTTCACCGAAGCTGACTGGAGCGCATTCTGTGAGGTTATTGGCAACCCAGCATGGACTGAAGTCTCCAAGTTTGCCACCCTGTTGGGAAGAAAACGGAACGAGGACGAGCTCGACAAGCTGGTCGGTGAATGGACTATCAATTACACAGCGGAAGAAGTGATGACGCTAATGCAGGCAAAAGGGGTGCCCGCGGGTGTGGTGTATACTGCTGAGGACGCATTCAACTGCCCGCAGATGAAGCACAGAGAGCACTTCGTGTACCTGGAACACCCGGTGATTGGGCGTCATGCTTACCATAATGAGGCTAGCAGGTTTTCAAAGACTCCCCAGGATTTTTATAAGGCTGCCCCTTGCCTTGGCGAGGATAATGAGTATGTATATAAGGAAATCCTGGGCTTGAGCGATGACGAGATTGCCGACTTGCTTGTAGAAGGGGTAATCACCACCGAATGTTGATTTACCTCGGGGGGAGGTAAGCTGGTGAACCCTTTGCAGTGTGGGCCAAAGATTAAACTCGAAGCACAGGCGAGGAACATAGGTTCGAGATTAACTATTAAAAAATTTAAAATATTGCGTGAAAACCCCCCGAAAAAGTATTGACAACAGCATAGAAGCGTGCTAACCTAGCGAGCAAGCGTTCGCTTTTCAAACAAGGTTACGGCCTGTTGATGGCTAAAAGTAGGGTAAGGTACTTGAGGCAGCATCCTAATGCAACTTAAGGCACGTGACACGGCTTCAATTGATGAGAAGAGACTGGGAATAGCCCAAAAAGCAGCTGCATTGTTTATTAAGCAGGGCTATTTGAAGACTACTGTACGTCAAATATGTCACGAGTGTAACCTGAGCATGGGTGGGCTGTACTACTATATGAGCTCAAAGGATGATATTCTGTCGTTGTTTCAAGAGGTGGCATTTTCCTCTTTAACCTCATTAGTGGACCTCATCGAGGAAAGGTTATCTACAATGGGCCGTGCGACCCCGCGTGAAACTCTTAGCCTCGCTATTGAGAAGTACCTCTCCGTCGTCGATGAGGTTCAAGACTTCATTGTTTTCTGGTATCAGGAGTGGAAAAACTTGCCACCAAGTCGGCGTGAATACCTCTTTCGTCAGGAGGAAATTTGCGCTGACCTGTTTAAAGGGCCACTTATCAAGGGTTGTGGGACTGGGGAATTCAAGATAGAGATGAGGCTGGCTGATCACGCTATAACTGTTCTTTGCGACATGTGGGCTTTCAGACGTTGGGCTTTAAAGAAAGAATACACGTTAGAGCAGTATACGAAAGAACTGACAGATTTCATCCTTGGAGGGGTATCTTGTAACTAAAGGGGATGTGGAATGAGCTTTGAGACAAACAAAAAATGCAGAGGCTGTTCAAGAAACTGAGGCAGTGCCTGCGGGCTTCTAAAGCGGAAATTAAATTTGGATAGCGCAGGATGAATTGGGGGTAAGAATTATGAAGTAGCGAGAAAGCTAAAGCTAGGTTTGAATTCAAGGCGAGATACAAATTACAAAGGAGGTATAAAATGAGAGGAATTTGGTCAAGAGGCATGTTAGTGGGGCTGTTGGTAGTGGCCATTGTATTGGTTGCTGCCTGTGCGCCAGCCACCGAGCCAACACCAGGGACGGCAGCACCGAACCCAGAGGCTTCCAAGGTGTACGTGCTGAAGATGCAGGCTCTGGCTGCCCCTGGAGAGATGTGGCGGATGGAACCATTGCAACAACGGCTCACGGAAATGAGCAAGGGACGGCTTAAGATCAAAGCTTTTAGCAGCGGAGAGATAGTCCCAACCGTCGAGATTCTGGATGCTGTTGCGTCAGGAGTTCTTGACATGGGGTGGTTTTGCGGAGCATACGTTTCAGATAAGATACCTATAGCAGCTGTTGAATTTGGGCTCCCCTTTAGCTGGACGGACGTGGGACTCGATGTTTATAATATATTTTGGGAGCGCGGGCTTCTGGACTTAGTGCGCGAAGCTTATGGCGAACATGGTGTTTACTACGTCGGGCCAGTTCACACTGCTCCCTACAGCCTTCTCGCAAAAACAGAAGCTCGCGGTATAGAAGACCTTAGGAAGATGAAGATAAGAAGTACGGGTATCACGGCGAAAGCCCTTAACAACGCGGGCATCCCGACTGTATATGTACCTGTAGAAGAAACTTATGTCGCATTGGCTACAGGCACCATTGACGGTGTTGTTTACGGAGGAGCAGGTGACTACCGTGACACTAAGTTCTACGAAGTAGCTAAGTACTACTATAGGCCACCGATCATGGCCAGTTCGACATGTAACGTTCTCGTAAACATGGATGTGTGGAACTCACTACCTTCTGACCTCCAAGCTATCTTGGTATATGGTACCTCGGATTACAGCCAGTGGATGGCTTTTAACTACCTAGACTTTGAATATCAGGCGCTTGAAGAAATGGGGAAGCAAGGACTGAAGGTAGTAACGCTACCTGATGAAACTGTGGCTGAATTGGTTGAGGCAGCTCTACCACTTTGGGATGAAGTAGCCGCCTCGTCTCCCAGGGCTGCCAAGGGGGTTGAGATTGTCAAAGACTGGTTCAGAACAAAGGGAGTCATAGAGTAACGACTTGTTACGGATTTATAGGAGGGTGTGATCACCCTCCTATAAATCTAGTAAGTTAGATCGAAATGAGCGACAACAAGTTGGCGGTAGTTCTTCGAGGTATCGATGCTGCGAGTAACTGGTCGGGCAAGATTGTATCTTTCCTAAGGAGATAACGCTGGCAGACATCTACCATTCTATCATACCGTTTGTCGCACTTCAGGCAATCGGCCTGGCCTTAATCATGATATTGCCACAGTTGGCCTTATGGTTGCCGGATAAGGTATTTGGAGTTTAGCCAGTACCTTGTTGGTAGGAACATAAGGCCAAGATATGAGGATATTTTACTTAGTCATGCTGTACAAGGAGGTGATGATAGCTCACGAAAAGTAGGCTGAATGGCAAACCGGATGAACAGAAAACGAGTAACTATGTATTAAGGAGGAATCAATATGACAGGAATAGGAACGTGGGGTGGGTTGGCCCAGGCCGGGATTGCGACTTTCCTGGGAGCTCCAGTACTTCAGAGTGTCGAAGAAAATGAACTGAGAACAAGAAACATAAAGGCGGCGGTCTTTGGTATCCCGTTTGATGGTGGCACACTAGGAAGAAGCGGATCAAGCTACGGGCCTAGAGCGATTAGGGACATATCATGTAACTATGGACATTATCATCGTGACTACGACGTCAACTATTTTAAGAAGCTCAATTTGCACGACTGTGGAGACTCGTTCATAGCTGTAGGAGATGTCAAAGCGACGATAGAGAATGGTGCCAGCGTCGCTAGTGAAATCTTGAAGGCCGGAGCAATTCCCGTAATATTGGGTGGAGAGCATACGGTTACAGCTGCAGGAACCATGGGTATAGACAAGGCACTTAAAGGAAAGTATGGTTTTATTTCGTTCGATACCCATCTTGATTGTGCACCTGATATTGATGGCAACAAATGGCAACATGGTTCTCACGTAGCTAGAACCCTTGAGTTTAAGGCCTTCGCCGGCGAGAACATGGTTCTCATGGGTATGCGCGGCACTGTGAATGCAAGAGCCTCGTACCGATTTGCCGAGGAGAATGGTATTACCGTCTTCACCATGCGCCAAATATTCGATATCGGCCTCAAGAGCGTAGTTGATCAAGCTTTTGATATTGTCACGCGGGGAACCGACGGCTTTTACCTTTCGATCGACATGGATGCCTTGGAGGCCTCACAGACACCGGGCACGGATAACCCCACTCCTTTTGGACCGACTACACGTGAAATGATAACAACAGTCTTGCCCAAGTTTGGACTGAGTAATAAATTGAGGGGTCTTGATGTTAATGAGATTACGCCGGTTTATGATCCGAGTGGAATCACGGCAACAACAGCAGTGGCCTTCATAACTGAGCTACTTGCCGCACAAGCCACGCTTGTTTAGGAGTTTCTCAGTCTGCTGGGTTGGACATGGTGTCAGAAGCAGGGCGATGTGCCGAAATCACTTTAATGGCTGAACCGAACGGGATTACCACAACTGCAAGAGTGCTGATCGCAGCTCGCTGAGATTGAGTGGTATCAATGAGCCACTGGGTTAGAGAGGTAGCAGTGTCGAGATCTCAGGCAATGCGGTACTAGCTAAGGAGTTTATGAGTTGACAAAGAGTTTGAATGACAAAGAGGAAGGCTTACTCAGTTCATATCGAGTTTTGGACTTGAGCGACCGGAAAGGGTTCCTTTGTGGCAAGATGCTAGGTGATTTTGGGGCCGATGTTATTAAAGTTGAGCCCCTTGGGGGAGATCCGGCTCGGAATGTTGGTCCCTTCTACAAAGATATCCCCCATCCTGAGAAGAGCCTTTACTGGTTTGCATTTAATACTAGCAAGCGAGGTATAACTCTGAACATCGAAACTGCCGATGGAAGGGAAATATTCAAGAGGTTAATTAAGACCACTGACATCGTCATCGAATCCTTTGATCCTGGGTACATGGATAGCTTGGGGTTGGGATACACGGATCTGGAAAGACTTAATCCCGGCATCATAATGACCTCGGTCACTCCCTTTGGGTCAACAGGCCCCCACGCTAACTACAAAGCTACGGATTTGATTACTTGGGCGATGGGGGGGTTTATGTCCACATGTGGTGAACAATCAGAGCCCCCGTATCGGGTAAGCATACCCCAGTCTTGCCTTCAGGGCAGTCTGCATGCTGCCATGGGCTCGATGATTGCCCTTTACCACCGTGAGGTCACAGGCGAGGGGCAACATGTTGATGTCTCAATACAGGAGGCTAACTTCTTTTTCACGGAGGCGGGAATGCCAACCTGGGACCTCAATAGATATAGCCTTGAGAGATGTGGAGCCGGTGATTCTAGACCTAGACCGGATCCGCCAGGGCCCCTCTGGGTGCGATTCGTTTGGCCTTGTAAGGATGGGTACGTCAATCTCTTCTTGTTGGGAGGAGCACAGGCGGGCCTAGTCAATTCATCAGCATCATTGGTGGAAATGGCCAATAGCGAAGGGATGTCTGAAAATCTCAGAGGTTATGACTGGACGACTCATGATGCTTCCCAGATTAGCCAGCAGGAACGAAGCCAGATAGAAGAGGCTCTTATTCCTTTCTTGCGTACCAAGACGAAGGAAGAGCTATATAACGCGGCGCTAGAAAAAGGTATAGTCCTGGCACCGCTGAACACGGTTAAAGATGTTGTGGAAAGCCCTCAGTTAGCTGCTAGACAGTACTTTGTTGAGGTGGAGCATCCAGAATTAGGCGACACTATTACCTATCCTGGCGCTCCGGTTAAATTGAGCGAGGTTCCGTGGAAAATAAGCCATCGGCCACCGCTCATCGGTGAGCACAATGAGGAGATATATGAAAGGGAGTTGGGTTTCACCAAAGAGGAACTCACTAGGTTAAAGGAAGCCAACGCAATTTGAGCTTTTGCAAACGGGGAACGAGGTGTGAAATATGACCAAGAATCA
>DATKWL010000287.1:0-6366 GCA_035529555.1 Dehalococcoidia bacterium
CAGGGGAATGTTCATCGACATGGCACAGACTGAGGCTACCATGATTCAACTGGGAGAGGCCATCATGGACTATACCATGAACCGCCGCATCACCGAGAGAACAGGGAACCAGGATATATACGGTGGTATCCAGGGATGCTATCGCTGCCGTGGGGAGGATGAATGGATATGCATCACCATCCGCACCGATGATGAGTGGCAAAAGTTCTGCCGTGCCATTGGCAATCCCGGTTGGACAAAGGACGACAAGTTCTCCAATTGTCTGAAGAGATGGCACAATCACAACGAACTGGACAAACACATCGAGGAATGGACCAGCCAGCACGACAAATTCGAAGCTATGTATGCGTTACAGAAGGAAGGCGTGGCTGCCGGCCCGGTGGAGCACCCGAACGATGCCTACAAAGACCCTCAGATGAAAGACAGGGGCTTTTTTGAAGCGTTAACCCACGCTGAATGCGGGACACATAGATACCCCGGCCTGACGTACAGGATGTCGAAGACACCCAACCATATACGGCTCCCGGCAGTTCGTTTAGGTGAGCACAATGAATATGTCTACAAAAAAATCCTTGGCGTATCCGACGAGGAGTATGCACGGTTGGAGAGAGAGGGACATATAGGAATGGACCTTGTGCCCGACCTCGAGATAGGCAAGTACAAGCCCGAATAGGGCAAACCATCAAAAAAGATGACGAGCGAGCTGTCACCAGAATTGCAGAAGTACATTGGACGAGTCTCAGGATTTATCGAGGGCCCTGACGAAGTAAATAAAGCTATGATCAGACATTGGTGCGAGATGGTTGAGGATGCGAACCCTCTTTACACCGACGAGGAATACGCCAAAACCAGTGAATATGGAGATATAACCAGCCCGCCTGCGATGCAGACAACCTGGGTTTATCCGCGGTGGTGGCCACCTGTTGAAATGCCACCAGATATAGGGCCGGCACAGTTGGACCTGCCTTTGGGTGATTTTCCCATCCCGGCCGTCATCAGTTTGACCGAAGAGTATTTCTTACCGATGAAACGTGGAGATAGAATCCGCTATAAAACCAAGCTGGAAAATATTTCACCCCTGAAAAAAACGCGACTGGGGATGGGACACTTTATTACCACAACCAACTATTATTACAATCAGCGTGATGAACTAGTGGGAACTAGCCAATACGTTTTATTCAGGTACAGGATATAGTTAGAAATCAGTCTCCCTGAAAGGGAAAATTATATTCCACAAGGAGGCCGGGGAATGGCATTGAAAACCCTCTACTGGAATGATATCAGTGAGGGCAATGATATTCCGACGGTCTCACTCGAACTCACTCGGGATCGCATAGTTATGATAGTATGTGGTACAAGGGACATATTCCCATTGCATCATGATGCTGACTTTGCTCGCGCTTCAGGCTATATGGCTCCAACAGTTCCTATTGCCTTTCTGCAAGGTCTACTGGGGCGATGCCTCACGGACTGGACGGGCCCGGCAGGGAGGATACGGAAGATAAGCCTGGCACTGAGGGCACCTAGCTATCAGGGTGATATAATAAATGTCGGCGGTAAAGTAATCAAGAAATATGTGGAGAATAGCGAAAACAAGGTGGATTGTGAGCTTGTAGTAGAGAGGCAGGATGGCAAAGTGACTGTCAATGGCCGGGCAACAGTTATACTTCCCGCAAGAACCTAGCAATTGAAATTCTGTGTCTCAGGAATGTGGTTAAAATTAAGAAGGTATATTATCTTCCGGGCACCTTGACTTTAATGAACGTGAGTATGCTTAGTCAATATACTCCAGGAAGCCCGTAAGTCTAACTGATGGGTGTAGCAAAAAATATGTAAGGAAGAGAGGAACTGTGAGTATGCTTTACCTGTATGAGACCACTTTCCCTTTCCCTGGCGTTATGGACGAGTATGTTAAAGTCATGGGCACTGACTTGATTCCCGGCTTGGATCGCCACATGACGGTGCTGGGCGTTTTCAGAATCGCCTTCAGACACCGTGAAAGCTTTTTTCTGTCTGAACTTCCCAAAGGCGTAGATTCCCTCGAGGGCCTGTCTAATTTCGTGATACATGAGCGCGACGGGTTGACATGGCACCGCGTAGGGTTCAGATACCGGGACGAGTGGTTTGACAGCCTTCTCGAAGGCCTGCCCTTCTCGCCCACAGCGGCAGAAATCAAAAAGCGCCAGAAGAAGGGGTATTTCACAGGCAACACGCTATATTACCGTTTAATCTACAACGTTCTTCCTGGCAGGACAGGGGAGTTCCTGAAAGCCTTTGAAAAGGAACTGCTGCCTTTGCAGGAAAAGCGAGGAATGAAGCTGGCGGGTTGCTACCGCTGGTTCGGCGCCTGCGGGGAGTCCGGAGAAATAATAAGCCTGTGGACAGTGAAGGACTGGGCGCACTGGGGCAAGATACAAGCATCTCAACTCAAGGACCCGAAGTACCAACAATGGATGGAGAAGGTATCGGGCTTGTGTGCGGAGTGGAGCTATAAGTTCTTGCTCCCTGTGCCTTATTCGTTACTTCATTAATCAGGAGGGATTTATCATGCTTTATCTATATGACAGCATAATGATTGTTCCCCGGCTTCAGGAGGAGTTCTGGAAGGTGATGGGCAGCGATTATCTGCCCGAGGCGGAGCAGAACGGGTTGCGCCTGGTCGGGATGTTTATGATGGGTATCCACTACAACGAGAATCTGGCGCTCTGGGAGCTGGATAATTGGGCAACCCTGGACCGGATACAGGAGCTTCACGATAAGCATCCTTTGATGAAAGCCTGGCAACGGGAGTCTGTCGATTATATAACAGACTTTACGGGCAAGATACTGGAACCTGCGCCTTTTTCGCCCACGCTGGCCAAGCTCAAAAAGGGAGATTACAAATACACCATATATCTGCACACTTTAGCGCGGGTTTTCCCCGGCAAGGAAGATGAGTACATGGAAGCTGTGGGGAAGGAGCTCAAGCCTATGGCAAAACGGTGGGGCATGAAGCTGGTGGGATGCTACAAGGCAGTGGCTGGAACTGCTTCCAGCGGCGAGGTCATCAACATCTGGACGGCGGGCAATATACACGGCGACTGGGTCAAAATCCGCGCGAAATCTCTAAAAGACCCCGCCTATAAGGAATGGGAGGCCAGGGCTGGGAAATGGCGTCCCAAGGTGGTCTACAGGTTCCTGTACGGGCTGGTACCGTATTCGCCATTGCGCACCCCGTTTCTTCAGGAGCCAGCATCGCCGGAAGAGGTAAGGACAGTGGTTATGCCCGAGGTGGAATGGAAATAATAGTGTCTAATAAATCAAGAAGGAGGAAAAGGAATGTCTGAAGAGTTAGCGCCCGAATTGAAGGAGTCGATCGATGAATACTATCTGGAGATGAGCCCTGAGATTAAGGACTTGCTGCACGGCTGGCTATACAAGATTGTTGAGGCAGCCTACGAAGGCATCGGCGAGCTTCCATCGGAGCACAGGGACAGAATGTTGATGAAGATGTCCAAGGCCTGCAGCGACCAGGCTAAGATGGTGCTCGACTGCAAGCCCGGTATGAGCTGGGAGGCGTACAAGAAACATATGGCTAACTTGCAGCCTCCGTTTGGCCCGAGGAAAATTACTCAGATAGGTGACATAGTGCACTGGACCTACGTTCCGCCCAAAGATAAGAAGGGCAAACCGATATGCCAGTGCCCTCTCGCTATGTTCGGCTGGATGAAGGGAAGGCCGGAGCTGTGCGCCTGCGCGGCGAATAGCGTGAGAAGCTACATAGAGGAGTACACTAACAAAAAGGTGGACTCGGTGGAGACGCTGAGCAGCCCCCAGGTCGATGGTTCAGATGAGTGCTGCTTCCTGGTGCATCTCAAACCATCCCCTTTCACTACAGCGAAACCCGAGGCTAAAGCTATCAAGAAGGCGAAAGGCGGGCGGAGCCGCAAGACAAAGCGCACGAAGTCACGATAGAGGAGAGGGAATGCCAAAAGAATTGTCCGAAGAAGAGAAAGCACAGCGCGAGTTTTTCGCCGGGCTGCAAAAAAGCGCAGTCTTAAAACGTATCTTCCAGCCCGATTTCGACGAGACCGCCAGGGAGATGTGCCTCGAATGCACCGGCAGACAGTGCAACTCCCTGTTTACGCCTTACGCGCAGCTCAACACCGATGTCGACATAGACACCTTCATCCAGAACCTGATGGATGCCTTCCCCGGTGCGAGGAAGCTGGAGAGGAAAGGCGACATTATCCATTACGACTTCTACCCCGATGTTAAGGGGGAATGCGCGTGCCCCATAATAACTATGGGTCACATCGAGCCCACGCCGCTGTGGTGCATCTGTGGCAACTACTTCAATAAAGCCATGTGGGAGGCTGTGGTAAAACATCCGGTGCAGGTGGAGCTGCTGGAAAGCCCTCTCACTACGGGCTCAGACATGTGCCGAAGGCTGATTCATCTCAAACCTCCGGTAATCACCACAGTGGATGATTAGGTCGGCATTGCCTGGAGCAGATGCTCCAACCTACCCGAAAGAGAGTTGACGGGTGAGTCTATAAGTTTATAATAGGGCGCAAGGAGTTTCTTCGCTTTACTCTGTAATAAATGGGGGTTCTTTTCAGAAGCCCCATTTTGTGTTATCTTTATGGGCACATCAGGCAAGGAATCCTGAAACCTGCGTCTGCGATTCCTGGGCCGGCCGGGAGCAAATAGTCACACGAACCTGATACATCAATCAAGTTATCCTATTCTGTATTATTAAGGAGTGTGAAAATGTCTTGGAGAGATGAATACAGGGCGAAGCTGTGCAGTCATGAGGAGGCCGCTAAGCTGGTGAAGTCGCACGACCGTATTTTCACGCCTCTGGGCTTGGGCGAGCCCTGCAATGCTATGATGGATGCCATCGCAGACCGAAATGATGAGCTTGAGGACATTCAGTATGTGTCCGCACTTCAGTACCATTTCTACAAGATTTTTGGGGATGAGTACAGGAAAACCTTCAGACTGATAGTAGGGTTCTACTCCAAGCTTTCCATGCATCAACAGCCGGCGGGTTGTTCAACCTATATTCCCGTGCAGAGCTCCAGCGTGGGTCATGTAATGAAGAAGAGGCAGGCGATAGACCCGCGCCGGCAGGTCATGTTCACGGTGGTCAGCCCTCCGGACGACCACGGGTATGTGTCTCTCGGTCTTGACCTGTTCTACACGCCGGAGCTTATCGAACAGGGTGGCTGCCTTGTAGGTGAGGTCAACACGAATATGCCGAGGACCTTCGGCAATTCGCACTATCATATCAGCCGGTTCGATAAGTTCGTGGAGAATAACGAACCTCTATTTGCTCCCCCATTGCCCGAGCCTACGGAAATAGATAAGAAAATCGCTGCTAATGTTGTGAGCCTGCTCAGAGACAGGGATTGTCTTCAGGTGGGGATAGGCGCGGTTCCCGGACAGATATCAAAGCTTCTCGCGGACAGCGACCTCAAAGACCTGGGCATTCACACCGAGATGGCTCCCATGGGGACGCACCTTCTTGTAGAGAAAGGCGTTGTCACCGGCAAATATAAACAGACACACCCCGGTAAAATCGTCACAGCCTTTGCCTTTGGCGACCAGGAGCTTTACGATTTCCTGGGCAACAATCCGCTGGTAGAGTTCTATAGTGCTGCGTATTGCAACTCGATTCCTATGCTTTCCCGGGAGAAGAACCTGGTGGCTATAAACGGCGCGGTCGAGGTCGACCTCACGGGGGCTATCGCTTCGGAGTCTTACGGAGACGATATGCGTTCCGGTACGGGCGGGCAGCTCGATTTTGTCATCGGCTCCTACTGGTCGGAAGGGGGACGGGCAATCAACACTCTGCCCAGCACTGCCAAGGGAGGGACTATATCACGCATCGTGCCTTACCTGAAACAGGGAGCCAGAGTGACCGTGCCCAGGCATTACGCTCAGTATGTGGTCACCGAGTGGGGTGCTGCCAATCTGGCGCCACTGGACGAGAAGGAGCGCGCCCTGGCTCTTATCGAGGTAGCGCATCCCAAGTTCAGAGACGAGCTTATGGAGGCAGCCAGGAAGAGGCTTAAGTGTAGCTGAGCCCTTTCCAGGCTGAACTTTTGTGCCCCTTCGGGATGCTATTATCCATAGGGTTAGTTTTGCCTTGCTTTACCCCGCACATGACACTAGTCGCTGTTCACCACGCCTGTTGACCATTATTCCTATACCATATTCGGACAGGCTCTCCATTTGTCAAAAAGAGGTGTTTCAGGAAATGAAAATAGGTATTATTGCGGAGGTCAGGGCAAGCCTGTATGTGGTAGTTTGTCAGAGCTCATTAAGAAAAAGGTGCCCAAATATAGAGCGAAGTGTTAAAATAGTATAGAATACTTGTGA
>DATKWL010000288.1:0-3850 GCA_035529555.1 Dehalococcoidia bacterium
TGAGCAGCAGTGAGCCGGTCATTCTGAGATGAAGTATCAATGCCTCTCCGCTGTCAAGTCGAAAGACGAGGTACTTACCTCTGCGGGCTATCTCTTTGATTAACTGGCCGGGGAGGCGTCTTTGAAATTCGCTCGCCGAAGGCTGGAGCACCATTCGGGGCCAGGAGATGGACACTCCGGTGAAACGGTGCCCCACGAGTTCAGGGCGCAGGTCATTTACAATGGTTTCAACTTCTGGTAATTCAGGCATTTGTTGTTTTTCTCAACCCCCTAAATCCCCCATTCTTGGGGGACTTATATAAACTGGGGGATACCCCCAGACCCCCAGCAAAGGGGCTTTGCCCCTCTGCACTCCCCTATTTACAGACAATTTTCTATTCCATATCGCCCCAGCTTTTGCCTGTCTTGATGTCCACCTTGACAGGTACGCTGAGCTTTACTGCATCGGGCATTATTTTAAGCACAAGCCCGGTTAGCTTGCCAGTTTCTTCCCCGGGCAGCTCGAAGAGAAGTTCATCGTGCACCTGTAATATCATCTTCGCCTCGAGTCCTTCTCTGTCCATCTCGCGCTGAAGCTCAATCATCGCCACTTTGATAATATCGGCAGAGGTGCCCTGCACCGGCATGTTTATCGCCATGCGCTCCGCAGCCATCCTCACCTGGGCATTGGTGGAGTTAACCTCGGGGATGTAGCGCCGCCTGCCCAGCAGCGTCTGCACATACCCTTTCTCCGCTGCCTCCTTTTTGGTGCGGGCGAGGTATTCTTTAACGCCGCTGTATTTCTCGAAATAGGCTTTAATAAACTGCGCTGCCTCCTGTCGGGATAGCTCGGTGGCCTGCTCCAGACCATACTCACTCATTCCGTAGATGACGCCGAAGTTGATTGTCTTGGCCAGCCGCCTCATATCCTTGTTCACTCCTGAGAGCGGCACGCCGAATACCTCGGATGCGGTGGCGGCATGGATGTCCTCGCCCTGGGCGAAGGCCTCAAGCAGCCTAGGGTCTTGGGAGAGATGTGCCAGCACGCGTAAGTCTATCTGAGAGTAGTCAGCGCCCATTAGTATCGACGCTTCTTTCTCGGCAATGAACGCCTTTCTTACCTGCCTGCCTTCCTCGGTGCGCACTGGTATGTTCTGCAGGTTGGGGTCGCTCGAAGAGAGTCTGCCTGTGGTGGTGCCCGTCTGGTTGAAGCTGGTGTGTACTCTGCCAGTATTGGGGTCTATCAGAGCAGGGAGGGCGTCGATATAGGTTGATTTGAGCTTGGACAACTGGCGGTACTCAAGCAGAAGCTCGATGATAGGGTGAACGCCTTTCAGCGCCTCCAGAACCGAGGCTTCCGTGGAGTAGCCGCTCTTGGTCTTTTTTGTCTTGGGCAGCTTGATTTCTTCGTAAAGAACAGACCCCAACTGCTGAGGAGAGTTTATGTTGAAGGCATGGCCGACGCTTTTGTATATTTCGTTCTCCAGCTTTGCCATTCTCTCATTCATGACCCAGGACATATCTCGCAACATGGCGGTATCCAGGGCAACGCCGTTATTCTCCATTCGCAATAGGACAGGGAGCAACGGCATCTCGACCTCGGCAAATAGCTTCCATAACCCCTGATTTCTAAGTTCTGTCTCCAGTAGCTTGCTCAGTCTGTTGGTCATATCGGCGTCGGCGCAGGCGTATTCAGCAACCCGGGGTATATCGACCCAGGCCATGGAAAGTTTTTTCGCTCCTGTGCCGATGAGGCTGGTTATGGGCGACATCTCGATGCCCAGTTTAGAGAAGGCCAGGGGCTTGAGGCCGAGCGACTTCTCTCCCAGCAGATAGGCGGCAATCATGGTGTCGAAGTCCAGTTCTTTCACTTTCAGGCCGTATTTGAGCAACACGGTCATATCGTATTTGCCGTTGTGGGCTATCTTTGCTATTTTGGGGTCTCCCAGAAGCGGCTTTAATCTATCTATGACCTGCTCTAAAGGAAGCTGTTTGCCCGATGAATGCCCTACAGGCAAGTACCATGCCTTGCCAGGAATGGTTGATAGAGAGATGCCTACCAGCGCTGCCTGCCTGGGCTCGAGGCTGCTGGTCTCGACATCGAATGTGAAGGACTTGGCTGCAGAGAGCGCACTTATAACCTCTTCGAGAGCATCAGGGGTATCTACAATTCTGTACTCAATAGCTTCTTTGCCGACTTGTGCCTCTACTGTCGGGCGCACCTCTTGCTCCGTTGCTGCGCCTATGGCTTCGGGCAGCTTGGGCAGCAGAGTGGTGAACTCCAGCTCTCGGAAGAGCTCGGTCACCTTGTTCCGTTCGTAGCTGGTGACGCGGCAATTGTCCAGGTCGAATTCGATGGGCACATTGGCATCTATTGTGACAAGCTCCTTGCTCTGGTGCGCTACCTGCTCGTTATGCCTCAGTGCCTCCTGGGCTTTGGGCGGCGCAACCTCATCGAGGTGCTGATAAATGCCTTCGATGCTGCCGAACTCCTTAATCAGTTTGGTTGCGGTCTTCTCGCCGATGCCGGGGACGCCTGGTATATTGTCCGAAGGGTCGCCCTTAAGGCCTTTCAGGTCGGTGAGCTGTTCCGGCGATAATTCATAGCGTTCCTGCACTGCCGCTTTATCGTAAATTATGGTATCGCTGAACCTTTTCCCGGGCCTTGGGGTGAGCACCCTGACATGAGGTGAGACGAGTTGCAGCGTATCTGTATCTCCGGTGACAATGATTGTATCCATTCCCTGCTCACTTGCTCTCTTGCAGATGGTGCCCAGTATGTCGTCGGCTTCATAACCGGGCACCTCGAACGAAGGGAGGTTGAAAGTCTTTATCAGCTCTTTCACGCGCTTTATTTGAATCTTCAGTTCGTCAGGAGCCGGTGGGCGGTGTGCTTTGTACTGTTCAAACTTCTCGTGTCTGAAGGTCGGGGCAGGGCTGTCCAGAGCTATAGCCCAGTGGGTCGGCTTGAAGTCCGCCATTACCTTGAGCAGCATGCTGGCGAAGCCATAGACCGCTCCGGTGGGCTCGCCAGTCTTGGTCACGGAAAGGGCAGGCAGCGCATGATATGCCCTGTGGATCAGAGCATGCCCGTCGAAGAGAAGAAGCAATGGTTTCTGAGTTGACATGATGTTGATATACCTTAGGATTTAGGATTTCACTTATTCTTTGACTCCGTATCGCCGAAGGGCTATTATTGGCTCTGCTCTTCAAGGCATTATATCAGAAGAAAGTGGGGAGGTGATACCTTGGCGAAGATTGACAGCATCAGCTTTGGTTCAATAGTGGTTGACGGAAAGAACTACAGGCGCGATGTTTTCCTGTTTCCAGATGGCTCGATGAAGCAGAGGAAGGGCGGCTTCCGGATTTTTGGCGGCCACAATATCAAGAGACAAGAGCTTGAAAATACTCTCAAGAGCAGGTGTGGAGGTATGCTTAATCGGTATACAGAGTATGAATGCTTTTTTGAACGACACAATTGAATATGTAGATAAAACACGCATCCTTTACAAGTTAAATTTCTAGTCTTCTTAAGATAATGTAACAAAAACTGGAGGTGAACATGGAATCTGAATCTTGGCTCGGTTTAGATTGGCAAGCAGTGGAAGCAATAGGAACTTGTGTAGGTATATTAATACTGATTCTCGCTGGTTGCCTGGCTTGCCGACAACTTAGTGAGGCTAAGCGTGCTAGGAACGCTCAGCTAGCTTTCCCTTTGTTCACCGAATTACGCAGTGATGAAATGAAGGAGCACCTGAGAAAGATTTATGATCTACCCGCACCAGGAGTTTCTGCTGCAGTAGAGAAAGACGTGAGCTATGTTTTGGACAGATTGGAATTTCTGGGCATTCTGCTGGCACTTGAACTTGTT
>DATKWL010000289.1:0-3151 GCA_035529555.1 Dehalococcoidia bacterium
CCATGAAAAGCTCGAGGTACACGGCGGAGCAGGTAGCTTTCGCCATGAGGCAGGCAGAATTACGGGATAAGATAGAGGCTTGGGGGCCCCGCTACGACAAGTCAGCCATCAGTAAATGGGAAATCGGCTTACATGTCCCAACTATGGAAGTGGTTGAAATCCTGGAGGATATTCTCCTTCCCAGCTCAAATGGCCTGTTACTAAAAGCAGCAGGCTACCTTTATGAAGCAGAGAGTCGTTTTCAATTAGAATATACCAGGGAAGAGCAGTCTCCCCGGTCTAAGGAGTTACAGACTGCTGCCTTAATAATAGCGTCAAATCTTGAGAAAATCCGTAGTGCACCGCCTGAATCTTTGGGTGATCCTTTTGGACATACAGTATTTACAATGGGAGAAAAGGTGTATGGAGGCTTGTGGGTACATGAAGACCGAGCCAAGTTAGGAGATGTGGATAGAACAGTAGCTGCCGAACTGCTGAAGCGTCTGAAAGAGGAAGGCGAATTTCCTGAGCTGGCAGAAATTGATGATTGGGAAGAACTAAAAGAGGCCAGAGTCACTGAAGATTTTATTCAGCGACTTATTAGCAGGGCACATAGAGGTAACTTCTAAGCTTCGTGTCAGAATGGTAATATTAGCGATAGCAATTCATATACTAGACTGCATTAAATTATCCTAACCTGTTGACAAATCATCTATTATGATGTTATTATTAATTCGAGGAGATCAATTCTTGACTGCAGCAAGTTTGATACCTCAATAAACAGAAAAGGAGGTATCATGGGCAAAGGAAAAGGCGGCAGCAGTTCGGCCAACCGCAATAATCAGCACGCGAACATACATAATCCTAACAGCACTGCTCACACAGCGGCGAGAGACAATCGTAGCACCCAGCTTAACCCTAATAGTTCTGCCTATCGCAGCTCACGGCAGGGTAAGAGTAAGTAAGAAGTTAGATTAGGGGATGTGGTTCCAGATCTCCGTAACGAAGGGAGTGTGATGACACCGAAAAGAAGCGTAAAAAAAGGGACATACGAATTTAAGTCGTCTAGTTTAGTAGAAATCCGGAAAAGACTTAATATATCACAGGTAGAAATGGCTGACCTCATAGGAGTCCCTCCTAACACTCTCTCTCGTTGGGAGACCGGAGCCACCATCCCTGATGCCAACTTTCTTGCGCTTATTTATTCTGTAGCCAGAGAACACAACGTAACTCCAACCTTCTTCAGCATACGTCGTGAACCACAAGATACCCGTAAACCCCGTTACAGGTTAATTGTTATGTGGGATTTCCAGACCCTGGGAGTACCTGCGAGTCAGGTGACTGAAGCTGACGCCTGGATTAGAACAGAAATGAAACGAAGATTCGGCGGCATGACTCACCAGCTATATAAAGCGTTTACATTTCCTTCTCAATCAGCCACATCAGATGTACTAGAAAGTTTGGGCTGGCGTGTCTGGGAAGATGACACTGATATTGATGAAGAAATCATTGACCAGTCGAGGAGCGACGTTGGGCATGATCCGGGCGGTACTATACTCATACTGATTACTCGGGATAAAGGTTTTGTTGACCTGATAGACGAGTTGAAAACACAGGGCGTACGGTTGTACCTTGTCGCATCTGAATTCTCCAACCGAGAACTTGTGGAGAAAGTAGGTCGCCGGCGATGGATTCAGTGGGAAAGAAACGACTTCCTACTCTTACCCATACGATACTGAGTAATACTGAGAGATAATTAAGGAATATTGATAAACTAAGTGTCTAAAGTTAAGCAGATTGTTAAGCAAAATTGAGGCTAAAAATAGGTATTTTGTTAAGCAAATTGTTTAGCAGACTGGAAAATTAAAAGGAGGATAATAAAAAATGGGTCGAATCAGCTACGAAATTGGTGAGCCGCACAGGAATCGAACCTGTAACCTGCTGATTAAGAGTCAGCTGCTCTTCCATTTGAGCTAGCGGCCCATGCTATCTGGGCTAGAATCCTTTGCTAACATCCTCTGCAATTACCCCTGACCCCAGCATCTCATCGAAACGCCTAGCGGCTCCCTCCTGTACCCCAGGCAACACATGACTATAAGTATCAAGGGTAATGCCGATGTTGGCGTGTCCCAGTCTTTCACTCACTATTTTAGGGTGTATTCCGGCTTTTAGCAAGAGGGTAGCATGACTATGCCTAAGGTCGTGGAAGCGAATATGAGGTAGCCCAGTTTTTTTAAGCACTTCATATGGTGGCGGTAGTTCCTTGGGCCACACCTCTGTCTCAGTGACCTGGGCAATCTTGTCCAGCGCCTCTTGAGCTATAACGCGAGTAGCAAAGACCCTTGCAATTGCTATTTACCGACTATTCTGAGAACTAAGCTATGCTGGAGTGAGCAGTTCCCGCATGCCCTCTCCCTGCCGTCGGCACCATTCGAATATGATGCTTATGTCTCCACCAATGCAGAAATGTTGAACTCCCATATCAAGATATGACTTTGCCTGTTCAAAGCTACCTATCTCTGCCCTGGGGGCTACGCCCTTTTTCAGAGCTAGTTCTATCATGTCCCGCTGTGCCTTTTTCACCTCAGGGCTCCCTGCCTGCCCTGGCTTACCGATGCTTATTGAGTAGTCGGCAGGGCCGAATTGAACCATATCCACACCCTTGACAGACAGTATCTCTTCCAGGTTCTCTATGGCACCTTTTTTCTCTATCATAAAGGCAATGACGACATCGTTCATCGCCTTGACCCATGGGACCAATGCCTCTCCGCCCTCTCGCAAAAACGAATAGCGACTATTTCGCCGCAAGTTGTAACCGTGGATACCACCAGCCTCGGGTGTCTCCGACCTGACAAAACGAATACATTCCCTGACCTCTTCTGCAGAACGGCAGTCAGTAAAGAGTATATTCTGAATACCGGCGTCTATTGCCCTGGTGGCAATAAATCCTCTTGTTTGCTCCTCCACCTTCATCATTGAGGACATGTTGGGAAAGAGCTCAATAGCCCGACCGAAGTTGTCCAGTTGCTCCAGACTGAAGGGGGAGTATTCGCCGACATATTCAATATAATCAAAGGCACCGGAATGGCCGATTACTTCCACAATTCCTGTCCAAGGGCTTATGACATGGGTACCCAGGGTTGGTTTACCTTCGTTTAAGAGTTCCCTGAGT